>CAIOKL010000114.1 GCA_903858915.1 uncultured Alphaproteobacteria bacterium
AACCGAAGGAACTCGTGGCGAGTGAATATCATAAACACCCGGTCCAATTTCATTTGGATATTTGAAGTTAATGAAAGCATTCAACAATTCCATTTGCGAACGTGAAGTTTCGATCGAAATCACATCGGCGTCCATATCGGCAATCGCTGAAATAATGTCATTAAATTCGGAATAACACATGTGGGTGTGTATTTGCGTGCGATCTTGAGCAACTGAGGCCGTAATGCGGAAAGCATCAACCGCCCATTTTAAATATTCGCTCCAATTTTTTTGACGAATCGGCAAGCCTTCTCTAAGAGCGGCTTCGTCGATTTGAATAATTTTGATGCCAGCTTTTTCGAGATCCAAAACTTCGTCGCGAATCGCAAAAGCAATTTGCATCGTAGTGTCTTTGCGCGGTTGATCATCACGCACGAACGACCATTGCAAAATGGTAATTGGACCCGTCAACATGCCTTTCATAATTTTTGAAGTAAGACTTTGTGCGTATGTCGCCCACTCAACTGTCATAGCTTTTGGACGCGAAACATCACCGAAAATTACCGGTGGTTTTACGCATCTTGAACCATAACTTTGCACCCAACCATTTTTAGTAAAGCAAAAACCGCTAAGTTGTTCGCCGAAATATTCAACCATGTCGTTGCGTTCAAATTCACCGTGAACCAAAACATCGATACCGATTTCTTCTTGAAATTTAACGGTGCGCGCGGTTTCTTCTTTAATGAATTTTTCATATTCATTTACAGAAATTACGCCCGCTTTGAAATCCGCTCGAGCCTTACGCACTTCTTTGGTTTGCGGAAAAGAACCAATTGTTGTGGTTGGCAATAAAGGTAAATTTAAAGCTTTTTGAATTTCTTTTCTTTGTTGATAATTACTTTCGCGATTAAGCAAAGATTCTTCAATATTCGCCACGCGTTTTTTAACTTCTTGATTGTGAATTTTTGCCGAAATTTTGCGATTGGCAACGGCTTTTTTGTTATTATCAATCAAGCTTTGAACCGAGGATTCTTCGCCGTTCACAGCTTTAGCGATGGCGACAATTTCCAGCAATTTTTCAGTCGCAAAAGACAACCAAGATTTAATTTCTGAATCAAGAGCCGTTTCACTTTGTAAACTTACGGGAACATGAAGAAGTTGGCACGAAGGCGCAACAATCACACGATTTTTTCCAAGTTTTGCCACCGCTTTTTTAGCAATCGCAATTGAATTTTCGATATTGTTAATCCAAATATTGCGACCATCAACCAAGCCTAACGACAAGCTTTGATTTTCACGCACCAAATTCAAAACTTTTTCAAATTGTTGTGGCGCACGCACTAGATCGACATGAACCGAATCGGTTTGTAAATCGAAAGCCAATTCGGAATTATCTTCCAAACTTTCAAAATAAGTTGCCAAATGTAATTTAATTGAACCGGCAAATTTACGAAGTTGCGGATAGGCTTTTAAGTAGGCTTGAACCGCTTCTTTTGAAAGGTCGGTGACCAAAAACGGCTCATCGATTTGCACTTCTTTAACGCCGATTTCGTGTAATTTTTTGAATAATTCTTGATATGCTTCGAGCAAATTATCGAGCAATTCAAGCTTGTTCGAGCCATCAATTGCTTTACCTAAAAGCAAAAATGTAACTGGTCCAAGGATTACGGGGCGAGTTTCGATGCCAGCTTTTTTAGCCTCAAGAAATTCATCAAAAATTTTGCTTGAAGAAATTTTGAATTGTTGATTTTTAGAAAATTCGGCGACTAAATAATGGTAATTTGTGTCGAACCATTTAGTCATTTCCATGGCGGTAACATCAATGCCACCAACTTGCGCTCCGCGAGCCATGGCGAACAATAAATCCAAACCAACAACTTTACCTAAAGAAAATTTGAAAGCCTCAACAAAACGATGCGGAATTGAGCCGAACAACGCAATATTATCAAGGACTTGGTCGTAAAATGAAAAATCATTTGAAGGAATGAAATCGATGCCCGATTTTTGTTGTAATTGCCAATTATTGTGGCGAATTTCTTGAGCTGATTTTTTTAAATCAACTTCATTTGAGGAATTTTTCCAAAAACTTTCGACGGCTTTTTTTAATTCGCGATTTGCTCCGATGCGGGGAAATCCAAGAGATGCGGTTTTAACCATAAACATTTTAAATTTAAATTTATGCAAGGCTTTGCAAAAAATATGTGGCAGACTTGCCAAAAAATTTGTGAGAAATTTTTTATTTGCTAAAAATTGATTTTAATTTAGCATGTTTTTAATCTTAAAAATTATTTTAATAACAAGCAAAGATTTTTTTAATTAAATTATCAAATGACAATTCATAAAACTGATATAGTTATCGTCGGAGCCGGTCCCGCCGGCTTATTTAGCGTCTTCGAAGCTGGCATGCTTAAAATGAAATGCCACATAATCGATACTCTCGAAATCATTGGCGGTCAATGTACCGCGCTTTATCCCGAAAAGCCAATTTATGATATTCCCGCTCATCCAAAAGTTTTGGCAAGCGAATTAATCGAGCTTCTTGAAGCCCAAGCCGAGCCGTTTCATCCGGTTTATCATCTTAATCAACAAGTGCAAAAAATTGATGAAAAAACTGATGGTAGTTTTGTTGTTGAAACTTCCAAAAATATTAAAATTGAATGTAAGGCAATAATTATCGCCGCCGGTTGCGGAGCTTTCGGACCCAATCGCCCTCCCCTCGAAAATATTGAAAAATACGAGGGCAATTCAATTTTTTATTCGGTGCGCAATAAAAAAGAATTTGCTGACAAAAAAGTTGTAATTGCCGGAGGCGGAGATTCCGCGGTTGATTGGGCGATAAGCCTCGCCGAGATTGCTCAAAAAATTTTCGTTGTGCATCGTCGCGATAAATTTCGTTGCGCGCCCGAAAGTGCCGACAAAATGAAAAAACTCGAAGCCGAAGGTAAAATCGAAATGGTAATTCCATTTCAACTTGAAGGGCTTGAAGGCTTAAATTCAAAGCTTTCGCATGTTATCGTGAAAGATTTTGAAAATAATTTGAAAAAAATTGAAGCCGATTATTTATTACCATTTTTTGGTCTCGCCATGGAGCTTGGACCCATTGCCAATTGGGACTTGAACCTTCATAAAAATCATATTGAAGTCGATCGCGCAACTATGCAAACTTCTAAAAAAGGCATTTACGCAGTTGGCGATATCGCCACTTATCCGCATAAATTAAAATTGATTTTAACAGGCTTCGCAGAATGCGCCAGCGCGTGTCACGATATCTTTAAAATTGTATTTCCCGATCAAGTTTATCACTTTGAATATTCAACCAGCAAAGGAATTTCGTAATATGTTTTCAAAATTAGAGTTCTTGATCGCCCTACGCTATCTTAAGTCGAAACGCAAAGAAGGATTTATTTCGGTGATTGCAATTTTTTCTTTTATTGGCATTATGATTGGCGTTGCCACATTGATAATCGTGATGTCGGTGATGAATGGTTTTCGTTATGAATTAGTAAATCGCATTCTTGGCATCAACGCCCATCTTACAATTTACAGTCGCCAAGGGCAAATTTTTGATTATGAAAAAATTATTGCCGATTTAAAAACAATTGATGGCGTAAAATCTTTAAATCCAATTATCGAAAGCCAAGCCATGCTTTCACACAATGGCAAAAATCTTGGCGGATTAATTCGCGGAATTAATGTTGCTGATTTAAAAAATAAAGAATTAATTTCTAAAAATATTGTTGATGGCGATATCGAAAATATCAATCAAAGAGATTCAATAATTATTGGCTCTTCGATTGCTCAATCGATGAATTTGCAAAAAGGTGATAAAATAAAAATAATTTCCGCCGAGACCAATGAGACCATAATTGGCGCTATTCCGCGCATTAAAACTTATCAAATCGGCGGAATTTTTTCGAGCGGACTTTACGAATATGACTCTTCAACAATTTTTATGAATTATGAAATGGCGCAAATCCATTTTCGCCATAAAGATTCGGCAACGGCGATCGAAATTTTTCTTGATGATGTTAATTTAATTGGCGAATTAAAAAAATCGATTTTTGAGAAAATTCATGATGATAAAAATATTTATATTTCCGATTGGCAAAGCGCCAATTCTGGCTTCATCGATGCTTTAAAAGTTGAAAGCACCGTGATGTTTTTCATTTTAACTTTGATAATTTTAGTGGCGGTTTTCAATATTATTTCCAGCATGATTATGCTAGTTAATGATAAAAATAAAAACATCGCACTCTTACGCACTCTTGGTATGACGAAGTTTGGCATCATGCGTATTTTTCTAATTTGCGGTTCCTCGATTGGCGTTTTTGGCACTTTTTTGGGGCTAATAATCGGCGTTGTCTTCGCTTCCAATATCAACAATATCAAGCTTTGGCTCGAATCTTTTACCGATGTCGAACTTTTTAATCCGGCAATTTATTTTTTATCAACCTTGCCTTCAAAAATATTTATTTCCGATGTAGTTTTAATTTCATCAATGGCGTTAATTTTTTCATTTCTTGCCACAATTTATCCGGCTTACAAAGCCAGCAAGTCAAATCCCGCCGAGATTTTGCGTTATGAATAATATTTTATAATAAGGTTGATTATTAAACATTTATTAATAATTTAATATTAATTTAGCATAATTTTTAATTATACTAAATTATTGTAAATTATTTTATATAAATGTCATGATTAATAATCTTCACTTTTTTCCAGTTTACGCAATTTCAAAAGCACCTTTTTTTCAACCTCCTCAACCTAAATTGCCGCAAATTCAAAAAAGCGATTCTTTCACCGTTAAAATCACTAACGCGGAAAATAAAGAAATCGAATTAACTTTTAATAAAATTATCGATTTATTCCCTGACAATTTTTCAAAAGGAATTTTGGGAACAAAAATTAACAAAGATGGAAAATTAGATATTGTTGATGAAAATCTGGGTGATTTTAGTAACAACAAAACTCTTATTAAAAAATCAGACGGCTCTTATGTTACAATTCCAGACAGATTAATTGATGAAAAAAAAACTAGAGAAGCTGAGAATGAAACGATTAGAGATCCCAAAAAATGGGGGGACTCTAATTTTGTTTATGAAAAATATCGTACGCTTCGAAGAGATATTAATGAACCTGAACCTGAAACTGATCAATCTAGTAACAACACAGACTTTTTTACGGTTAAAAAAGATGTTAATGCATCTGGAACTGATCAGCCTAGTTTCAAACCAGCCATTCGTCCGGTTACAAGATATCGTAATGTTAAAATAACTATTGATACTAAAAAAACCGCTGATGTCCCAGAGGCGACGACTGCGAATCAGTTAAATTTAAGGTAAAGCTCGAGAAAATCCAACCACAATGATTAATCGCAAAAAAACTTACAAAAAAACCAAAAATCTCATCGCGAATGGGCGAATTTACTTCGCCCGAAGCGATTCAACTTTTCCCTAAATTTGCGTAAGCAAATTTAATGCGTAGCAAAAAAAACTAAATAACGCAGAAATTTGAAGCAAAAGTTAGATTTTTTAGAAGGTTAGAATCAAAGACCCCATGGTCTTTTTACTCTCAATATCACGATGCGCCTTAACCACATCTTGAAATTTGTAATTATTAATTTTCGGACGAATTATTCCCTTAGTCAATGCCGCAAAAATTTCATTCGAAGCCATAATTAATTCGACGCGATTGGACTTATATTTCGCAAGGGTTGGACGCGTTATGTAAAGCGAATTAGCAACCAATTCATCTAAATTAAAATTTTCGACAGCGCCCGAAGTTTCGCCGTAACTTACGCACATTCCCATCGCCCACAAGCATTCCAGAGATTTATTTAGAGTCTCCTTGCCCACCGAATCATAAACAATGCCAACGCCGGCGTAATCGGTAATTTTAGCCACTTCCGCAACTAAATCCTGAGTTCTATAATTTATAACATAAGAGCATCCAATCGAACGAGCGTAATCCATTTTCTCATCTAACCCAACAGTGCCAATGATTTCGATGTTCAAATATTTTGCCCATTGGCATAAAATATGCCCAACGCCACCCGTCACCGAATGAATTAAAATTCTTTTAACCATTGAAGCAATGTAAACTCTATGAAGCAAACTATGCGCCATCAAGCCCTTAAGAAGACCAGAGGCAACTTGCTCATCGGTAATATCGTTTGGAACGGGAATTAAATTGTAAACATTAACCGCCTTCCTTTCGGCGTAGGCTCCAATTCCTGCGTTTATATAAGCAACACGATCGCCGATTTTAAAATCTTTAACTTCGGCACCCAATTCAACTATAACTCCCGAGGCTTCTAGCCCAAGTATTACCGGAAATTTATTAATTTTATATTGACCACTTCTAAAAGCATGATCGAAAAAATTAACTCCGATCGCTTTGTTTTGAACGATTACCTCATCTTTTTTAGGCTTTGGATCGTCAACATTTTCAATTTTCAAATTCTCTGGTCCGCCGATTTTATGAAGAACGATTGCTTGCATTTTTTTAAAAAATTTAGTTAATTAACTTTGGGTCATTTTTATTTAAGAAATAATCAAAATAATCTAAGAAATATTATAATAAGAATTAAACTTAAATATAAAAAATTTATCTTACTAATTCCATAAAATTTTAAATTAAATGCAACATCAAAATTTATTTGTTTTTGATATAGAAACAATTCCCGACATAAAAACCGCCAAAAACTTACTGCACATCGAGAGCGATGAGACCAATGAAATCAGGAGTAAATTAACAAAATATCATCTCGATATTACCGATCAAAAAAATAGTTTTTTGCGTCAAATTTTTCATCAAATTATCGCCATTAGTTTTGTTGAAGCCGAAATCGTTCGCGATTCTCATGGTCAAGAATATTATCGCATAATCGATATTCGTTCGGGTGGCGATTTATCAAGCTTGGAAGCCGATTTAACTAAAGGATTTTTTCAACATTTAAAGAAAAAATTTTCAAGATTGGTGAGTTTTAATGGTAAAAATTTTGATTTACCGGTTTTAAAATATTCGGCGATGAAGCATGAAGTTGAAGCGGGCTGGCTTTATAAAAGTGGCGACAAATGGAATAATTATAATCAAAAATTTAGTCTCGATTGGCATTGCGATTTAGCCGATGCATTTTCTGATTTTGGTGCCTCAGCGCGCTTGAAAATGAATGAATTATGTTGCGCTTTTAACTTACCGGGAAAAATTGGTGTCGACGGCTCGCAAGTTATGGATATGTATGACGCTGGACGATTACAAGAAATTCGCAATTACTGCGAAACCGATGTCATTAATACTTATCTTTTATATTTAATTTATCAGCATCATAATGGCACTTTGAGCAAAGAAAATTTTGCAAAATGCAAAAATGATTTACACGAATTTCTAGAAAATAAATCTTCGGAAAAAGAACATTTTCTTGAATATTTACAACATTGGGATTTTAAATCGAGCGAATAAATTTGAAGGCGAGCCTAAGCTTGGCTCACCCACAATAAAATTGCTTTTTGAATATGCAGACGATTTTCCGCTTCATCAAAAATAACTGAGCGCTCAGAATCAACAACCTCCGCGGTCGCTTCATTTCCACGATAAACCGGCAAACAATGCGTAAAAATTGCCGTTTTTTTGGCATGCTTCATTAATTTTTCATTCACTTGAAAAGGCGTTAATGCATT
This sequence comes from uncultured Alphaproteobacteria bacterium, assembly GCA_903858915.1. Classification (GTDB taxonomy): domain Bacteria; phylum Pseudomonadota; class Alphaproteobacteria; order Rickettsiales; family UBA1997; genus CAILUF01. The sequence goes on from CAIOKL010000114.1 coordinate 7,659, forward strand.
GATTTTTCTTTGACGAAAAGCGTCATTATTTTCCGATTCATCGCCCATTGAAAACCAAGTATCGGTAATGATTACATCGGCATCTTTAACGGCATTTTTAGCATCGTGATGAAGCGAAATTTTAGCACCTTTTTTGCGCGCTTTAGCAATTTCTTGAACGCTAAAATCAAGTTCTTCGGGAGAAGCGATTGCAAGCTCATATCCAAATTCTTTGGTGGCATGAATATAAGAATTTAAAACATTATTTTGATCACCGCACCACACTAATTTTTTGCCGGCAATTTTTCCAAAATGCTCTTCGATTGTCATCAAGCTCGCCAAAACTTGACAAGGATGAGAATAGTCGGATAAACCATTAATAACAGGCACTTGCGAGTTTTTAGCAAGCTCCAAAATAGCCTCGTGCGAATTGGCGCGAATCATTATAAAATCGACATAACGAGACAATACTTTGGCGGTGTCGGAAATAGTTTCGCCTTTTCCAAGTTGCATATCATTTTTATTCATAACCACCGCATTGCCTCCAAGATGGCTAATCGCGACCTCAAAAGAAGTTCGGGTACGCGTTGAAGTTTTTTCAAAAATCATCATTAAATTTTTATGAGGTAGCAATTTGGAATGCTTAGCTATATCATGGCTTTTCTTAAGCTTTTTAGCAATTTTGATAATTTCTTGAAGTTGTGATTTTTCGATTTCATTTAAATCGATAAAATGACGAATTTTTTTATTAATAATTTTTTTCATAATTTTATTAAAAAACATTTGGAAAATTTTATAAATCATTTAAAAAGCTAAATATAATACACTTTTTGTCAAGAAATTCAATTTATAAAATGTCAAAAAAAATTTTTATTGTTAGTGGCGGGACTGGTGGACACATAATTCCTGCACGATGTTTAGCTAATTTATTGCAACAACAAAATCATCAAATTTTATTTTTTGGAGATGCAAAAATTCATAATTATACAAAACTTAGCGACACCTTCAAAACCTTCGTAATCAATAGTTCGCAGTTCCAAAAATCAATTTTTTCTTTAGCAAAAAGTTTAATAAAAATTAGTTTCGGAATAATAAAATCATTATATTTTATTTTTAAATATCGTCCCGATTATATCTATGCTTTTGGAGGCTACGCAACCTTTCCAATGCTGATTGCATCAACAATTACAAATCGCAAAATTATTCTTCACGAACAAAATGCTCATCTTGGAAAAGTTAATAGAATTTTTGCAAAATTTGCTCAAAAAATTGCCCTTTCGTTCGAAGAAACCAGCGGAATCGCGCCCGAATTTAAAAATAAAACTTTTTTTACGGGAAATCCAATTCGCGAAGAAATAATTAAGCTTCACGAAAAAAAATATTCTTTACCTAATTTTGAAGAACCTAAAATTATCGATAATAAATTAGGTTATGATATATTATTAAATTCTGATTTTTATCCCGTCGAAGAAAAAAATAAAATGTTTAAAATCCTTGTAATTGGCGGTTCGGGAGGAGCAAAAATTTTTAGCGAAATTTTACCAAAAGCATTTTTTAATTTTTCCGAAAATATCAAAGAAAATATTCAAATTACTCAACAATGTCGCGAGGAACTTGTAGAATCAACATTCGCGCAATATCAATCATTTAATATTAATGTTATCGTCGATAGTTTTTTCGATGATATGGCTCAATTAATCGATGAATCACACTTGATAATTGCGCGCGCTGGCTCATCTTCGATTTTTGAATTTTGTAGCGCCAACAAGCCGATGATAATAATTCCTTTTGCCAAATCCGCCGACAATCATCAACAAAAAAATGCCGATTTTTTATCGCAAAAAGGTGCGGCAATTGTTATCAATGAAAATGAATTTACGATTCAAAAAATTAATGAAATTTTCATCAGATTATTTACGGAAAAAGATATTTTGTTTAAAATGTCTAAAAATGCTGGAAATATTGCAATTATCAATGCAACATCTAATTTATCAAAATTAATTTACGAAGATTTTTAAAATGGAATATAACGCTATAATTGAAAAAAATAACGCCCCTGATTTTGAACAACTAAGCCTCGGTGAGCTGTTGAAAATCAATCGCGAAAAGCATAATATCAAAATCGAAGAAATTTCTAATTTTCTAAAAGTTAGATCAAGTGATATTGCCCTATTGGAGAATAATGATATAGAAAAAATTGCCAAAAATATTTACATTCCCGGGTTAATTAAATCATACGGTAATCACTTAAAAATTAATGCAAAAATTATCGATGAAAAAATTCACGAATTGTCCCTTCGCTCCAATGTTGAGGTGAAAAAACATACCCTTCTAAATATTGGCGATGACCGCGAATTATCGCCGAATAAAGAATTTTTTTTTAATAGTTTAATTATCTCAATAATTTTATTGTTGGTTTTTATAATATTGAGACATTGACCGCATCATTAATTATAACACACCTCGCAATCATATAGGCAGCATTTTACATGCACATCGAAACAAAAGCACAAAACAATCATCCACCTGCATCATAATATAATCCCTGCTGAGCTAT
>CAIOKL010000115.1 GCA_903858915.1 uncultured Alphaproteobacteria bacterium
AAAATTCCACCGAGCAATTTTTTGAAAAAAATTTTGAAGTAATTTTTTTCCGCTTTTTAATAGTTTTAAGTTTTTTAAAAATTAACAAAATTAAATCCTTTAAAAATTATGGCGGTCAAGGCTTTAAAGACTTTGTTTCGATTATAAATATTATCAAAATCAACGATTCTAAAATTAATTTTTTACTACAAAAAAATTATTCAAAAATTACTAATTTTTTTAAAAATATTTCGTAGCTAAATATGCAAGATAAAATTAACGAAATCAGACCTTATCGCGCGATTCATCGTCGCAAATCTAAACAAATTTTCGTTGGCTCAGTAGCGATTGGAGGCGATGCCCCGATTGTCGTGCAAACCATGACCAACACTAAAACTGTCGACATTCAAGCGACAATTCGTCAAGTTAATGAATGTTACGAAGTTGGCGCCGAATTAGTCAGAATTTCCGTTCCCGATCAAGAATCTTCCGAGGCTTTGGCGAAAATAATTCCACACTGCCCCGTTCCAATTATTGCCGACATTCATTTTCATTATCGCCGAGCCATAGAATCAGCAATCGCCGGCGCCAAATGTTTGCGAATCAATCCCGGAAATATTGGCTCAGACGACAAAGTTCGCGAAGTAATAAAGGCCGCCAAAGATTATGGCTGTTCGATTCGCATCGGTGTAAATGCCGGCTCGCTCGAAAATGACATTTTACAAAAATATAAAACTCCGACCCCCGAGGCTCTAGTTGAATCGGCACAACGCCACATTAAAATTCTCGAAGATAATGATTTTTTTAATTTCAAAATTAGCGTTAAGGCTTCGGATGTTTTTTTGGCGGTTGCCAGTTACAAAGCCTTGTCGGAAGCTTGCGATTATCCGCTTCACATCGGCATTACCGAAGCCGGAAGCCTTTCCGCCGGAACCGTTAAATCTGCAATTGGACTCGGAAGTTTATTGTGGCAAGGCATCGGCGACACAATGCGCGTTTCGCTTTCCGCCGACCCCAAAGAAGAAGTAAAAGTTGCTTATCAAATTCTAAAAACTCTCGGACTGCGCCATCGCGGAGTCAATTTAATTTCTTGCCCGTCCTGCGCGAGACAAGGTTTCGATGTCATTAAAACCGTTGAACAAGTTGAAAAAAGAATCGAGCATATTAAAAATCCGATTACCGTTTCAATTTTAGGTTGCGTTGTTAACGGGCTTGGTGAGGCCGCGCACACACAAATCGGCATTACGGGCGGTGGAAGCGATCGCCATAATGTTTATATCGATGGCAAGCCCAATCACAAAGTTAATAGCGCGGATTTAGTCGATCACATTGTTACATTAATCGAAGATTTAGACAAAAATAATTATTCTTAGATTTAATTAATAAACATGAGTTTTAACAAAAAAATAATTAATTATAATTTTTCTTCTAAGGTTAGTGAATATAACCTAAACGCTACCGTTCAAAAAAAAGTTGCTAAAAAATTGTGCAAAATTTTTTTAGAAAATTATGCAATTCCAAATAATCAAAAAATTAGAATTCTCGATTTGGGAAGTGGCACAAGTTTTGTCGCAAAAAATCTCTTAAAAAAAATTGATAATTGCGAAATTTATGAACTTGATTTAAGCTTAGAAATGCTCAATAATTTTCAAGAAAATCCCGAAAAAATTATAAAAATTTGCGCCGATATCGAAAGTTTGCCGTTTACAGAATCAAGCTTTGATGCAATAATTTCATCTTTTTCGTTGCAATGGATTGAAGATTTTGAAAATCTTTTTGATATTTTAAAAAAACTACTTAAACCGCAAGCGATTTTAGCTTTTTCAATTCCCGATAATCAAAGTTTTCCGGAATTAAAAAATTCGCCATTTTTGATTAATAAAATGCCCGATTCTAAAGAAATATTAAGCATTTTAGAAAAAAATCAATTTACCAAAAAAAGATTTGTTAACAAAAAAATTTATGAAAAATTTTTAAATTTTGT
>CAIOKL010000116.1 GCA_903858915.1 uncultured Alphaproteobacteria bacterium
GAACGACACAATTTATTTTATGGATCTTTGTAATGTTCTTTACGTTATTTTATTTTCTGGTTGACGGGAAATCGTTGGTGGCGCGATTGATGCACCTTAGCCCTCTGCCGGAGCGACAAGAAAGAGCACTCATTCACAGTTTCGAGTCGATGGGACGTGCTATCCTCAAGGGAATATTTAGAATAAAAAAGTTAAAAGTTACATGTTAATAAAATTTGTAGGGGTGTAAGCCCTTGCGGGAGAGTCGCTTAAGCCAACATGTTGGCGATGCGGAGAGGGGGATCAGAATCGAAAGCAAAGAAGCAATTAAAAAAAATAAAGCAAAAAAAATTCCAAAAAAACGATTTCTTGATTTTTTATTTATTACAAAAAATTAGTCCATCGAATCCCCTCTCCCCACTTGTGGGGCTTACACCCCTACATTTAGCTAAATCTCGCAACGCTTTCGGTCTTATCACTCTCCCCTTGCGGGAGAGTCGCTTAAGCCAACTTGTTGGCGATGCGGAGAGGGGGATTAGAATCGAAGCGACGAAGCAATTTGAAAAAAACTAAAACAAAAAAAATTCCAAAAAAACGATTTCTTGATTTTGTTTTTTAAATTGCTTCATCGCTTTTCTCAATCAAAATTTCATTTTGATTTCGAAGACGACTCGCTCCAGGGATTGCTTCGCTTACGCTCATAATCCCGTTATTTGCTAAAATAGCCGTTTAGGCTATTTTTTAACGCAAATAACCCCTCACCCTAACCCTCTCCCCGCCTGCGGGGAGAGGGGATTGTGGCGACGATTTTTTTCAAAAAGTAAATTATAAAACTCTCTTCAGTATTTCGTTCTGGAATAAAAAAAACCGATCTAACTCCCTCTCCCCGCAAGCGGGGAGAGGGCTAGGGTGAGGGGTTATTTTTTTTATAAATTTATAAATTTGTGGATTAAATTTAAAATCAAGAAATCGTCTTTTTTATAAAATTTATTTTTTGGAAGTTTTTATTTTGGTTCTAGATTGTTCATTATCTAAGCTTTTCTGACCCCCCACGGCTCCCAAATCGCAACTACCGTTGCGATTTTATCGCCTGCTCTCCCTCAAGGGCTTACACCCCTACAATATTTATTTACAAATAAGATATCCAAATTATAAAGCAATTATAATTCTTTTAGCTCTTATTTATAAATAAATTATTCAACAATTATGCAACAAATTCTTCAGCGTTATTATTCTAAAATGGGTAAAGATTTCGTAAATGCTTTTAGTGAGATAATCCCAGCGATTATGTCTTGTGGTAATAGTAGTGGAGGCTTAATTGCCAATCAAATGTCTAAGATAAATAACAAAAGCTTCAAGACTAACGATATGAGGCTTCATCGTTTTTTAAAATCAAGTAATTTTCAAATAGATGAGAAATTCTGGAGAATGCACATCAATCTTCTTTTTGATATTTTACAAGAAAATAATCTTATTAATCAAAATGTCCCAATTGATGTTTTAGTAGATTGCACAACTAGTTGTGACAATTTCTTGATTATGACGGCAAGCATCATTATCAATAGCAAAGCTGTTTGTTTATATTTTACTTCAAGAGTCTATCCGAGAAGAAAAAATAGAGTGGATTATAAAATTATGGAAAGGGCTTTTATCAACGGTTTGAGACAAGTTTTGTCAAAAAAATTTCAATATCGAATAGTCGCTGATCGAGGTTTTGGCAATCGCAGATTTTTTAATTTATGTCAAGATAATAATTTTGAATTTGTAGTTAGAATAAATAGCAATTTACGAGTAAAAGATTTAGAAAATAATCAAAAAAATCTACAAGAATTTAATAAAACAAATATTAATAATCTCGAATTATATGTTAATGCTTGGGATCAAAATATTATTATCGAAACCTGTACTAGCAATAATTCAACATGGTTTTTAGTTAAGAGTTCTGCAGAATTAAATGGTAAAGAAATTTACGAAAAAAGATTTAAAATTGAAAAATTATTTCAAGATAGTAAATCATCAGGCTTTAATATCGAAGCAAATAAAATCAAGAAATATGACCGATTCAAGAGGCTGTTATATTGTTGCCACCTATCTCATTTATTTTTAACATTACTTGGCAATTATATCGACAATAAAAAGAATAATATTTTAAAAAAAAACTTTTACCAAAACTTCGAAAATATTTCAGCCTTTTTACCATTGGCCTTAGAGCAATGTCCAATTTCTACTCTCAATCTATGGACAGACTCCTCAAACGAATATTTAGAATAAAAAAGTTAAAAGTTACATGTTAATAACATTTGTAGGGGTGTAAGGCAAGCGGGGAGGGGGGATTACGGCGAGGATTTTTTTCAAAAAGTAAATTAAAAAACCTCTCAAATAATTAAAAAATTTCTACAATTTTTTCATTTTTAAATAATAAATAATCGATCTAATGCCCTCTTTAAATTTTTTATTTATCATAAAAATTAATCCATCGAATCCCCTCTCCCCGCAACCGGGGAGAGGGCTAGGGTGAGGGGTGATTTTTCTTTAAAAAATTGAAATATTTTTTATTTTCAAAGTGAAATCAAGAAATCGCCATTTTTAGAATTTTTTTTGTTTAAGTTTTTGAGATAATATTAAGCTCGTTGTCGTTGTAAGTTGTCTGACCCCTCACGGCTCCAAGGATTTAACTACCGTTAAATCCTTCTCGCCCGCTCTCCCTCAAGGGGAGAGCTATAGCGCCGAAAGCGTTGAGAGTGTTTTCGTAAAATGAAGGTTTGTAAGATTTAAACCCCATACTATATTATATTAAAAAAAATAACCTGGTACCTTTTCTTTCTCGGGAGTGATTAACATTATATGGCTTGAAGCTTTTATGAATATTGAATTTAACCAAGTATGAAAAATATTTTTATCCGCATTTTTATCCGCAAATTATTCTTTGTTTAGGTCCAAAAAGCTAGATATCCAAAGATGAGAAATATTAAAAGAACAATCTTCGAAAAGGCAGATACTCCCTCCTTTTACGATTTTTTCAATATATTTTTCTTTTTCAGAGTCGTTATATTTTTCTGGGAAAATTATCCTAAATTTTATAGCTGAATTTCGATTTGATAATTTGTTATGTTCAAGCGCTTTGACTAGGTTATTGTAATCTTCTTCAGTAATATGGAGGTGCATTTCTACAATAACTTTCTCATCTTCATTTATTGATGCCTCTTCAATACTTGAAGCCTCTGATTTAACATACATTGACCCAAGAATTCTGTTTTTAGCATCATCTTTGTTTTCCTTTATAATTATAATATTAACTTTCGTTCTTACTATACTATACTCCCTTACTATAAACCAGCTATACTCCCAGTTTAGGTAGCGTATTACTATATTGCCATTGAGATATATTTCTGGATTTTGAAAGTCTCCAGAAAATGAATTACTAAATGATTCAGCAAAGAAATTAAATTCTGCTTTATATTGATTGTAATAAGGATTAAATTTTAATAATATACTCCCTTCCTTTTCTTGGGTAAGTGGTCTTTCAGCCTTACCAAGAATGGCTCTTATCAGTTGCTGATATTCATTATTGCCCACCTTCCTTTTAGCAATAAAACTCGAAGTTTTTATGAAAACAATCCTTATAATTGTAACAAGAAGAGCAATAAGGGAGATTGTAAAAAATGACCAATTATCATCAATCGCAGAAATTATCAGAAAAAATATGAGGATTGTGGAGATGAATTTCCAATTCCAGATTTGCACTTTCCTGAAGACATCTTTTTTTGAATAGAATATCGATAGAGAAATAAGAGTTGCGCCAATTATTATTGAACTTCCGGTTGTTATCATTACACGCTCATTTAATTAATTTGTTAAGAACTGCCAATAACATTATACTGACTTCGAAATTAAACTCTAAAATCGATATTATGAAATTTCTGTGGAAGTTTTTTAGCTCCTTGGGAGGGATTACTCGAGCGAAGCTCGAGTTGCAAGTCGCCTATTTTTCTAAGCCAATAAATTGGCAAGAAAAATGAACGGCTTATTGTCGAACCCATCTGGGGTTCTCTTTCCTTCGCAATAAGCCATCTATAAAAGACGAAACTTTGTTTCATCTTTTAAAGATGGCTCCTTGGGAGGGATTCGAACCCCCGACCAAGTGATTAACAGTCACTTGCTCTACCACTGAGCTACCAAGGAATATTTTTAAGCTTGACAACAGAATAAAGTTTTCAAATTCTAAAATCAAGAGGCGATTAAATATTTTTTTCAATTTGTATTGCTACCCCCGATAGCCTGCACCATAACAGATTTTAAAATACACGCAATGCTTACCTACTCTAGCTATCTCTAATGTCTTACGCCCCTAAAAATTTCTACAAACTCAAAAAAACTTTACACTTTTAGTTTTCCCGCTTTAAAGGAGAGTGGGCAATAAAATCGTAACTGAAGTTGCGAGTTTGGAGTCGCGAGGGTTCAGAAAACTAAAAACAAAAAAGGTTTTAAAGTTACAAAAAAAGTTAAAGAAAATAATCTCAAAAATGGCAATTTTTTGATTTCAATTTTTCTTAAAAAAGCCATTCAACAATTACAAAATTAACTTTAAAAATCATCAATTTTTTTCACCAATTTTAGAATTGATTTAGCAATTTTTAAGCAATAAAAAAGGAGTTTAAATTTCTTTAAACTCCTTAATTAAAATCGAAATAATTCTTAGTGATTAATTTCTTCTTTCGCCGAAGAATCTAAGAAGCATGATGAATAAATTGATGAAATCCATATAAAGATTTAAAGCGCCCATAACCGCCATTTTGTTGACAGCTTCGTCATTTCCAGCGAAGTGATAATAAGTTTGTTTAATTCTTTGAGTATCATAAGCGGTTAAGCCAATAAAGATGAAAACTCCAAGAAAAGAAATTGCAAAATCAAGACCAGAACTTTTTAAGAAAATGTTAACCAAAGATGCAACCATAATACCGATTAAACCCATGATTAAGAATGAACCAAAGTTGGTTAAATCTTTTTTAGTTGAGTAACCGTATATGCTCATAGCGCCGAAAGTTGAGGCGGTGATGAGAAATACGCGAGTGATGCTAGTTCCAGTGTAGATTGCGAAAATAGATGCCAAAGAAAGCCCCATTAAACCAGAATAAATCCACAAAAAAGATTTAGCTTTTTCAGCGGAAATGGAATTTAATTTAATGCCAAAAAATATTACGAATCCAAGTGGCGCAAGCA
>CAIOKL010000117.1 GCA_903858915.1 uncultured Alphaproteobacteria bacterium
GAGTATAAACAAAATTCAAAAAATCAAATGGATTGGGATTGGTCAAATATTTTAGATGATGAATTTTTGAAATCTATTGAAATGAAAAATCCAAATGATTTATTGAATGGTTATTTTCATAATATATTTAGCAAAATTAATCAAAGTGTATAATAATAACTAATATGAACAGTTTACATCTTAGCTTAATTTTACCTAATTATTAATGATTTTTATTTTTTTCTTTATCACAATGTATCCGACTTCTAATGTTTTTTGTGTTTCCCTTTGCCACCCTTACCACCCTTCGGGGTCGGGTGATCTAACAAGACCCGCAAATCTTATGTAATACTCGTGCGTAGCACTTTATCACTGGTCTGACATAGACATTGCGATGTTTGTTAGATTATTAAAATACGTAGTATTTAACCTAGAATCTAACTAAACTAAAAAGATATCCATCGGATTTATTTTTTATGTATAGTTATGATGCTAGAATATAAAATAAAAAAAGTTTTTTTGCTATTGCTTTTTTTACAAAAAAAGCAAGCGGACGCCCTTTTTTGTCAAAAAAGGGGTCAAGAAAATTGAAAAGTTTTTTTGCCAATGCTTTTTTTAACAAAAAAAGCATTATAATGGCTATATCAAATAGTAAAAAAGTATGGTTCTGCTTAATCATAAATTTTATTACTATGTTGCTTGTTTTATTGATTGTTTCAATATTTAGATCTGAAAAAAGCACCTACTTCAAATTTGGTCCTTCTAAAGATTTAATTGTTATTAGTGTTGAAATAGACACTTGGAAAAAATGGATATTACTCAATATCTTTATTTGGTTAGTAAAAGGTTGTGATGTTATGGTTAATGAAATCGGTTCTCCTATCTTAGGATTTCGCGTCTATAACCCAGATAAAAAAATCATCGATGATTTTACTAAAAATCAATTGAACTTTTTAGCAAACGCAATGTGGTTTGTAAATGGATTCAGAACTGTTCTAATGGCTGTTATTACAATCACACAAGTTGATATTGCCTTTAGTGGTATGATAGTATCCGAAATTGTAAGCATCTTTACTGTTCGTCATCTATTAAACTGTAAAACTTTTGTTATAAAAAATAACCTAGAAAATGAAGATGATGCAATTTTAATGGTTTAATTCAATAAATCATTTTTTTTTTATCCACAATAAATGTCAAAAAAACTTTTTATGCTGTTTTTAATGAAATATAAATATCTTTAACTTTATAATTATTGTCATAAAAAATACGTAAAATTGCATCACAACCGGATATATTACCACCGTGAGTAATAATATTTTCATCATTTTTGTTTTTATAAATATAAAGTTCTTTTAGTATATCTAATGTTTGTTTGTCTAATAGTTTAATAAATTTAGAAAATTTAATTAAATCTTTAACACAACTTTTTAGTTCTCCTGCTGAACTGGCAAAAGTTCGCTCCCATTTCTCATATTTTGTTAATTTTTTTAATTTTTTATTATATAAAGTAATATTACAATCTTCAATTCCTGTATTATCCATTTTTAACGGAATTAATATATTTTTTTTTATAAAATCAGAATATTTAATTCCTGTTATTTGTTCAATTAAATAACCTAATATATGAAATCCTATATTTGAATAGCCATAAACA
>CAIOKL010000118.1 GCA_903858915.1 uncultured Alphaproteobacteria bacterium
GGTCGGAAACTTGATAAGCAAAAATAAAAGCATCGGTTTTTTTATTTTTTAAATCGTCAAAATGTTCTTTAAAAGTTTTGGCTTCGAAGTCGGTGCCGTAGAAAATATTATCGCCTAAAATTAAACAAACGCTATCATTGCCAACGAATTTTTCGCCGACGATAAAAGCCTCGGCGATGCCTTTGGGCTGGTGCTGGATGGCATATTCAATTTTTATGCCAAAATTGTCGCCATTGCCCAAAAATTTTTCAATATTGCCAGTATCTTCGGGCGTTGAAATAATTAAAATCTCTTTAATTCCAATATTCATGAGGTTCGCTAATGGATAGCAAATCATCGGTTTGTCGTAAACCGGAAGAAGTTGCTTAGAAATAATGTGAGTAAGCGGAGCCAAGCGCGTACCGCTTCCGCCAGCTAAAATAATACCTTTCATAATTAGGAAATTAAAATTTTATTAAGATTTAAAAACATGTTAAATATTTTTTTGAATTTGTAAAGTGCCACAATTATCAATTGTTTTTTTCTCATTAAAATTTATGATGAGAAAATTATTAAAAATTATCGCAAATTTTCATGCATAAAAAATTAGTCATCGCCATTGATGGCCCTTCGGCTTCGGGCAAGGGAACTTTGGCAAAAAAAATCGCCCAACATTTTGATTTAGCTTATTTAAATACCGGCGCAATCTATCGCGCGGTTGCCCTAAAAATGATTTCTCTTAAAATTACTTTTGATGATTTTGAGCAAAATATTTTCAATTTAATTGCCAATATTTCTGAAGCGGATTTTGAAAAAGAAGAATTATTTGATGAGGTGGTTGGCGCTACGGCTTCGATAATCGCCAAGAATCTTAAATTACGAAATGCTTTGTTTGATTTTCAAAAAAATTTTGTGGAAGAGGGCAAGAAAAATAAAAATGGTTGTGTTCTTGATGGTCGCGACACGACGACGATTATTTGTCCCGACGCTGATTTTAAATTTTTTGTAACGGCGGATGTTGAAATTCGCGCCAAACGAAGAAGCCAGCAGATCGGTGGCGATTTTGAAGAAATTTTACAACAACTAAAAAAGCGCGACGAAAATGATTTTAATCGCCAAATCGCGCCGTTAAAAATTGCCGACGGAGCCTTTATTATTAATAATGGCAACTTAACAATTGAAGAAGGTTTTCAACAAGTTTTACAAATAATAAATTCCAAAAAATAATCAAATTATATGAACAATTTACAAAAAATTTCACGCTGTTTAATTTCGGTTTCTGATAAGGCGGGAGTAGTTGAGTTGGCAAAATATTTAGCAGAAAATGGCGTCGAAATTATTTCGACTGGTGGCACTTTTAAATTGTTGCAACAAAATCAAATTAACGCCAAAGATATTTCTGAATTTACGGGTTTTCCCGAAATTATGGATGGTCGCGTGAAAACTCTTCACCCTAAGGTTCATGGTGGTTTGCTCGGAGTGCTTAATAATCAAAAACATCTTGAGCAGGCTCAAGAAAATCACATCGAATCGATAGATTTATTGATTATTAATCTTTATCCATTCGTTGAAACGGTTGCTAAAACCAATGATGAAGAAGAAATTATTGAAAATATTGACATCGGCGGACCGGCAATGGTCCGTTCGGCGGGCAAAAATTTTGCTTTCAAAACCATTATAACTTCGGCAAAAAATTATCCAGATTTAATCACCGAAATGCAAAAAAATAATAATCAAACGAGTTTTGAATTCCGCAAAAAAATGGCATCGCAAGCCTTCAAAAATATCGCTGAATATGATTTAGCAATTTCTAATTGGTTCAACAAAGATGAATTCGCCATAGTTGGAAAATTGAAGCAAAAATTGCGTTACGGCGAAAATTCTCATCAATTGGCGGAGGTTTATAATTTTGCCAACAATAACGGAGTGGTGAATGCCTTACAAATTCAAGGCAAGGAGTTGAGTTATAATAATTTTAACGATGCCGATAGCGCTTTTAATTTGGTGTCGGAATTTAAAGAGCCAACTTGCGCTATAATCAAGCACGCCAATCCTTGCGGGGTTGCCTCATCTTCAAATATTTTTGATGCTTATAAAAAAGCTTTAGCCTCTGACGCCAAGAGCGCCTTCGGTGGAATCGTTGCTTTAAATTTTGAAATTGATGAAAATTTAGCTCAAGAAATTTCTAAAATATTTTACGAAGTAATAATCGCTCCAAGCATTACCAATAAAGCTCGCGAGATATTGGCTTTGAAGAAAAATTTACGAATTTTAATTGTTGATTTTGCTAAAAATAATCAACGACAAATTAAAACAATTTCGGGCGGATTTTTAGTGCAAGATTTTGATAATTACGAAATCAAAAATGATGATTTAAAATTGGTCACGGAGAAGTCGCTTACTAATCACGAAATTGACCAATTAATTTTTGCCATGAAGGTTTGTAAACATGTTAAATCTAACGCAATTGTTGTAGTCAAAAATATGCAGAGTTTTGGCTTGGGAGTAGGGCAAACCAGTCGCATCGATTCTTGTGAAATTGCATGCGAAAAAGCTTCAAAATATTTTGATGGCGAAAAAGTTGTTGATATGGCGAAAGGCTCTTTTCTAGCCTCCGACGCCTTTTTTCCATTTGCCGACAACATTGAAATCGCTCATAAATTTGGAATTAAAGGGATTGTTGCGCCTGCAGGCTCAATGCGTGATGGCGAAGTGATTGAGAAAGCCAATGAACTTGGAATCGAATTATATTTTATCACAACGCGACATTTTAAACATTAATTTTTTAAAAAATAATTTTAATAAAAATGAAAAAAACTTTGCCTAAAAAAAATAAATCAATTGTGAAGAACGAGCTTCCA
>CAIOKL010000119.1 GCA_903858915.1 uncultured Alphaproteobacteria bacterium
AGCCCGCTCCCCCTCAAGGGGGGAGCTACAGCCCGTTTGCTTTGCGAGTATTTTTTAAAAATGTGTTTTTAAAATCAAAATCAAGAAATCGCCTTTTTTATAAAATTTTTTTTGCCGGTCAACGCTTCGTCCTTTTCTTCGAAAAGGACTCGCCCCAGGGATTGCGTCGCCTATGGCTGCTAATCCCGTTATTTGCTAAAAATAGCCGTTTAGGCTATTTTTTTAACGCAAATAACCCTCAAGGGGGGAGCTATAGCCCGTAGGCATTGCAAGTGTTTTTGCAAGCGTAGGTTTGTAAGATCATAGCCTTCTCCCCACAAGTGGGGAGAGGGGATTCGATGGATTAATTTTTTGTATCTAAAATCAAAAGTAACCTTGTACCTTTTTATTTCGAGTGTTTTCGAAAATTTAATATTACTAGCGACTCACCCTCCACCATATCGACAAAATTTTTCTCAACCAACCAAAATCCCACCAAAATCCTATCAAAATTTATATCATTACTAATAAGAATTCAGCATTTGTCCGCCACTCGAAAGTTGCAACAATTTAAATAAAGAAAAACCAAGTTTTCGTTACTTAAATTAAAATATGTATCGCGAATGTTACTTAAAATTTTTTTAAAAAAACTGTAAATAGAAATTATTTTTATTAATTCTTGCTCAAAAATTTTCTCAAAAACCATAAGGTTATACTTTACACTTTATCAATTATAAAACCGTAATGTAAAAAAATTCCACAATTATTTGTTGGCGAAGCCCAATTACCCCAGCCCTTTCCCCACAGGTTGGTAGAAGGGATTCGATGGATTAATTTTTTGTATCTAAAATCAAAAGTAATCTGGCACCTTTTTCTTTTAAAAAATTGTTTTCAAATTTTTTCCATTGGCTCGAAAGCCTTGATTATCTTAGCTTTTCTGACCGCTCACGATTCTAGAAACTTAACTACCGTTAAGTTCATAGAATCCGCTCTCCCGTAAAGCGGGAGAGCGATTACTCCATATGCGTTGCGAATTTAAAAGTAACCTAGAACTTTTTTCTTAAGCGATAGACTTAGAGTAGGCTGTTCAACATAAAATTTAATATTTTTTTAAAATATTTTTAGTTTGCCACAACCAAAATATTAATTAAGGAATTATAAATTTAAAATTGATTTGTATTGCAAATAATTATTATTAAAAACTTTCAAAAAGAACCTTGCTTATAAAAATAAAATTTATAGTTTGTGCAAAATAAACATAGATTAAGAGTTTATGTTTATTACTAGAAAATAATAAATCTAGTTTGCGCGACTTAGAACAAAAGGCTTTATCAAGATTTTTATTTTGAAAATCTAAATATTTTTTTCTAGTTCGCCTAAATATATTCAATTAATTTTGTCCAATTTTTTTAAAAATTGTTACAAATTTAATAATCAAATTTGCATAAAATGTTAAAAAAAATACTTAGAAAATTATATCAAAAAACTGAAAAAAATTTTCTAATTATAAAAGATTTGCGTGACGCTCTAGCGAATTGTGAACAAGAAAAAATTGAAGAAATTTTAGATAAAAATCCCGCCATTATCAATGCCAAAGACGATTTTGGTCAAACTCCACTCGACTACGCCTTGAGTCTTCCCTCTGTTTTTTATCCAAAGAAAATAATCGATATTTTGCTTCAAAAAAATGCCGATCCTTTTTTACTTTCAAATAATATTTTAGACTCGAAATCTAAAGATAAAATTAATGCTTTTGAAATTGCCATTAAAAAATCTCGCTTAGATTTGGTAAAACTTTTTATTGATAAAAAAATTATTTCCAACGAAATTCTCAATCGAAAAAATAAAGATGGCATCACTCCACTTCATTTGGCTTCAATGAATGGCGATCGCAATATGATATTATTTTTGCTTAATCTTGGAGCCGACCCAAAAATCAAAACCTCAAAAGGCTTCACGGCTCTGCATTTTGCGTCCGAAAAAGGCTTTTTGGACAATGATATTTTTGCAGTTTTTTTGAACAAAGAAATTGAAATCGACGCCGAAAATCAAGAAAAAATTACACCGCTTCAAATTGCCGTTTCTAATGGTTGTCCGATCACCGCGCAAACCTTGTTGGAGAATGGCGCAAAGGCGCATCGATTTAATAATAATGGCGAAACTTTATTGCATATCGCCACCAAAAATGGTCATTTAGAAATGACTAAAATGTTGTTAAATCATGTTATTATTCCCAATCATAAAAATAACGATGGCCTCACGGCTTTAAATATTGCCGACCAAAATAAATTTACCGAAATTGCTAATATTTTAAAATTAAATAAACTCCTTTGCGAAGCCGTTATTAAGGGAAATGCCGATCTCGTTAGAAAAATTTTAAGTAAAAAAGATGCCAATCCAAATTCAAATTTTGATGACGAAAATTCTGAAAATTTTACATCTTCAAACCAAAAAAATAAACCAATTTTAAAAAGAAATCCGTTGATTAAAATTTCTGCTGAAAATGGCAATTTGGAAATCGTAAAAATCTTACTCGAAAATGGCGCATTTCTTGACGATAATTTTATTAAAAATATCAAATCTGAAAAAAACGAATATAAAAAAGAAATTAAAGATACATTTCTTGAGACTCTAGAGCTTTATGGCGCCACAAAGGAAAATAATTTTGACAAAGTTAAGAAATTACTTGAAAAAAATATACCGCTCAACGCAAAATTCGACAAAGAAAAAAGAACCGCACTTAGTTTTGCGGTAGCAAATAATTATTTCGCAATTGCCAGACTTTTGTTAAATGCCGAAGCCGATGTTAACACTAGAGAAGAGCTATATCAAGAGACTCCTTTGCATTTATCTACAAATCAAAATAATCAAAAAATGACCGAACTTTTGCTTGGCGTAAATGAAATCGATGTTAATGTTTGTGATTCGGCGGGATTTACTCCCCTGCACTTCGCGACCAATAATGATAATTTAGATTTAACATTATTGTTGTTAAAAAAGGGTGCCAATGCTGAATTGCAAGATATTAAAAATCAACATACTCCATTGCATATTGCCACAATCAAAGGCAATTTGGAAATTGTTAAAGCCTTACTTACTCGGGTCGTTTGGAGCAATTCGGCAATTAACGCATTTGACAGCAAACAAAGAACGGCGATTTATTTTGCGACCAAAAATTTGATTTCGAATATCTCAATTCCCGAAAATTATTTAAAAATAATTGAAATTTTACTCGAAGCCGAAGCCAATCCTGACTTAAAAGGAGCTAATTTTAAAAAATCTCCGCGCAATATTTTGGCTGAAAATGGC
>CAIOKL010000120.1 GCA_903858915.1 uncultured Alphaproteobacteria bacterium
CCAGAAAAATTGGGAATTTTTCTTACAATTTATTTTTTATCGGCGGCGATTTTTATGATTTTTTGGAAAAAAATTGCTCAAAAAATTGGCAAAATTAATTCATGGTCAATTTCAATTTTAGGAAGTATTTTAACTTTTATTTTTGCATATTTTGTTGATAGCGCAAATAGTGATTTATTTTTTCTAATTTGTTTTTTTTCGGGAGTTTTTTTGGGTTCCGATTTAATTATGCCACCAGCAATAATATCGGAAATTATTTACAAAAAAAACGACAAAATCTCGAGTTATTTAGCCTTCTGGAATATGATAAATAAAGCGGGATTGATGTTTGCTTCATTCTTGTCTTTGATGGTTTTGTGGCTGGTTTCATTCGACGCAAAAAATGTTAATCAAGATTCATTGACGGCAATTCCAATTATTTATGCGATAATCCCTTGTGCCTTAAAAATGCTTGTGGTTTTATTATTATTTAAACTAAAAAAATCTCAAAAAAATTTATGAAAAAAATAATTTTATTAACCAACTTTTTTTTAATTATGCTTTGCTTTTCATGTTCGAATATTTCTCCACAAATTTATTCCGCAAATTCTCCAAAAATGGATGTTCGTAATTATTTTCGCGGTGATCTTGAAGCCTTCGGGATTTTAAAGGATCGCGGTGGTAAAGTTATCAAAACTTTTACCGTAAAAATGAAAGGAACTTGGCAAGGAAATGATGGAAAACTCGAAGAAAATTTTGTATTTTCCGACGGTAAAACCGATCGCCGTGTTTGGGATTTAAAAGTTTTTGATGACCATAATTTTACTGGAAAAGCCGGTGATGTTGTTGGCTTCGCAAAAGGCGAACAATATGGCAATGCGATGCGCATGAATTATGTGTTAACGATTCCCGTCGATAATAGAAAAATCGATGTAAAAATTAATGATTGGATGTATTTAATCGACAATGATTCTTTGATTAATGTTTCGGAACTTACGAAATTTGGTTTCAAAGTAGCGACTTTGACGATTGGTTTTAAAAAAATTGGCATTTAATGAAAAATTGTTGGATAGTCGGAGCCAGCTCAGGCATTGGTTTCGAGCTTGCTAAAAAATTATGTAAAAATGGATATAATGTTGTGGCTTCGGCGCGATCTTTAGAAAATTTGAATATCTTAAAAACGCAAATTGAAGAAGAAAAAAAATCCGCAAAAAATCCACAAAATTTTGGCGAAATCGCCATCGAAAATGTGGATGTCGAAGATTATCAAGCTTTAAAAAAAGTTTGGCAAAATATTCTAGAAAAAAATCATAAAATTGATTTGGTAATTTTCGCCAGCGCAATCTACGAACAAATGGATTTACGCGATTTTGATTTAGAGCTTTCTAAGAAAATAATGCATGTTAATTTTGACGGATTTTTAAATTTTTTACATTTAGTTTCTGCGAATTTTATAGAAAATAAAGATGGTCATATCGCAACAATCGCAAGCGTTGCGGGCTATAGAGGTTTGCCACAATCTTTAACTTACGGCGCATCAAAATCAGCGATGATAAATTTATGCGAAGGAATTTATCCCGAATTGAAAGCCAATAATATTGCGCTTTCAATTATTAATCCCGGATTTGTAAAAACGCGTTTGACGGCAAAAAATAAATTTCCAATGCCATTTTTGATTTCACAAGAGCAGGCTTCCGATTATATTTATCAAGGCTTGATGGCTAGAAAATTCGAGATTCATTTTCCTAAAAAATTTACATTTATTTTGAAATTTTTACGCATAATTCCTTATAAATTTTATTTGCCAATAATCAATAATATTTATCGTAAAAATCACCAAAAATAAATTTAAATATTGTTGATTTTTCTTGAATAAAAATGTTATTTTAGTTTTATAAAAAAATTTAAATTAGAAAAAATTTAATTATGCCCAAGCAACAAAATCATATTTTATTTTCCTATTCTTTTAATGAAAAAGGTGAAGCTTCGAAGGTCGATATAAGTAAGGTTGCCAATGAATTAAAAAATCCAAGTTTATCATGGGTGCATCTTGATGGCATTAATAAATCAACCAAAAAATGGCTCCAAAAAGAGGTTGATTATTTAGATGGATTAATAATTGACGCTTTAATTGCCGAAGAAACGCGCCCTAGAATAGTAAGGTTTGAGCATGGAATGTTGTTGATTTTACGCGGGATTAATGAAGTAAAAAATAGTAAAATTTCCGAGATGGTTTCGGTGCGAATGTGGGTTGATAATGAACGCGTAATCACTATTCAGAAGCGTCCGATGAAGTCAATTTTTGAAATTGAGCAAAAAATAAATGAAGGTTTTAAAATTAAAAATTCTGGAGAATTTTTGTATAATTTAATCACCTCAATCCTACAAAACATTAGCGAATATGTTTATGCAACAGGTGAGGCGATTGATGAAATTGAGCAAGAAGTTTTAACGACGCGCAATATGAAATATCGCGATGTAATTGCCCACACGCGCTCGCAACTTACGGTGGCTAGGCGCTATCTCTCTCCGCAAAAGGAAGTAATACTTAATTTGCGCAATTGTCAATATCCGTGGATTGATCAATATGCGATGCGTCATTTTCAAGAAGATTCTGATCAAATTATTCATACAATTGAGGAAGTTGACGAGGTTTTAATTCGTTCAAAAATATTGCATGATGAGCTTGCTCACGCCTTGAACGAGAAGATTAATAACAATATGTTTAAGCTCTCGATGATTGCCATAATTTTTATGCCATTGACTTTTATAACAAGTTTATTTGGTATGAATTTTCAAAAAATTCCCGGTGCGGGAAATCCCAACGGGTTCTATATTACCTGCATTATCATGATAATTATGACCATCGCGCAAATGGTTTTTTACAAGAAAAAAGATTGGTTTTAAGATTTTTAAAACCAAGATTTGAATAAAAAATTATCGCTAAAAATATTAAGCTCCTCGTAATTTTTTCTCAGACCCTTCCAATTTTTTACCTTCTAGTGCCTCGGTTTTTGCTTGGGGATGAGATGAATTTTGCCCCTGAGGGCGTCTACCAAATTGAAGAAGTTGTCCCACTTGGGGAGCATTAGCTTGAACTCCAAATCGCGTAATTTGTTGTGCTACTTGAGAAGGATCTTGGGGAGGAGTATTTCGCGAAGATTGTTGCGATGGAGAGGGATTAGAAGGATCTTCCGGAGGTTGTTCCCCTAAAGAAGTATCTCGCGAAGATAATCCTTCTTTAATATTTTTCGATTCCTGTTCTAAAAAGGCTTTAATGGCTCCGTTTTCTAAAAAAGTTTTAATTAAAAGCAATTTCTCGGCTTTTTGAAACTCAAGAACAGTTTTATGCGCTTGGAGATTTTCTTTGGTCATGTCAGAAGATTCTGCTAATGAAATTGCGTATTCAAAAGCATTCTCGATTGCTTCATCAATTTTACCCATATCGCCATTTTCCTTTAAAAATAATTTTTTTAAAGCTTCTTTTATAATTTTAGGTTCTTGATTAAATTGAAAAATAATTATACACATTTTTTTATCTTGTGAATCATCATTCAAAAAGCTCGCAACTTCTTCAGCATATTTTGTAATTATTTTTTTTTTATCTCCATCGTACTGATATTTTGTTATTAAATCCTGAGAACTCGCTAATGTGAAATCAATAATAAAGGGTTTTTCTTTTATTGCTTGAGAGCCATCAGAAGAAGGTTCTTTGGTAGTTTTAAATCCTGTATTAGAGTGATTATTTTCAACATCTCGATAAAAAAATAAATTTATAGCGATTTCAGTAACGCATCGATGCACATTATCGCGTTCCCTTGTAGGAATTGTGTTAATGATTTTATTATATTGATTATCAACAAAAAAAATTTCTTTATTTTTTTTGTCGCCAATTTTTCTAAACTTTAAATCTTCAGTAATGATCATCAAAATTCCATCTTCACTAACAATGCCATTGCATCTTGGGCCAATTTTTAAAATTTCATTTAATTTATAAAAGGCAATTTCATTAAATTTTGATCCAAGAGAAATTTCTGAGGAATGCATGGCGGATTTAGCATGATAACTTTCTCGACCGTGAGTTATTATAAAATGACTACACGCATTGTAACCTTTAATATTGGGAGGGCGTTCAATTTTGATTGTGCTGGCGTCCTCAATATATTTTGTTTTTGCGAAATGAAGAGCAAGTTTATTCATAAAATCATTTTTAGAAGTTATTTCCCTAATTGCATCTATTGCATCGTTACCTTCGATATTCATTTCTTTAAGAAAATTGGGATTTGTCTTAAACATAGATGTGGGTATAAAATTGACATCTAACATTGGCATTTGCAATCCCCGTCGATTTATTATTCTATTCAATACTTTGGATTGCCCTCTTGGGTCTGATTTATCTGGCTCCATGACTGCATCTGCTGATCTCATTTTAAAAAATAAAATATTAATAAATGTTATAAAAAAACAATTGTTAATATCAAAAAATTAAAATTTTATATAAAAGCGATATTTTAAACAAAACGCAAAAAAACTTATCGTTTTAGTGCAAATTTTTAAGTAGAAGTTTTAAAATGAAGAATTTGTAATTTTTTTAAGAGGAAAAATGGCGTGAATGAATAAAAGAAATTGAGAATATTCTTTTATTTGTGAAAGATTATATAACCTCCTCTTGAATCGGAGGTTATATAATTTAGAATTTTGGGTTAGAGAATAAATTAAGATTAGTTAGCTGTTCATTGATCTAAAGAAATCTTCATTGGTTTTACTATGTTGTATTTTTTCAAGTAAAAACTCCATAGCTTCAACTGGATTCATTGGATTTACAATTCGGCGAAGCATCCAAATTTTAGAAAGTGTCGCGCGATCAGTGAGAAGTTCTTCCTTACGCGTTCCTGATTTGGTAATATCGATGGCTGGGAAAATTCTTTTATCAGAAATTTTACGATCAAGAACAATTTCGCAATTGCCCGTACCCTTGAATTCTTCAAAAATAACTTCATCCATTCTAGAGCCTGTATCGACCAAAGCAGTGGCAATAATTGTTAAAGAACCGCCTTCTTCGATATTTCTAGCGGCACCAAAAAATCTTTTAGGTTTTTGTAATGCGTTGGAATCAACACCGCCCGTTAAAACTTTACCTGATGATGGAATTACGGTGTTGTAAGCGCGAGCGAGTCGTGTGATTGAGTCGAGCAAAATAACGACATCTTTTTTAGCTTCAACTAAACGACGCGCTTTTTCGATAACCATTTCAGCGAGTTGAACATGTCGTGACGCCGGTTCATCAAAAGTTGAACTTACGACTTCACCATTAACGCTTCGAATCATGTCGGTAACTTCTTCGGGACGCTCATCAATCAATAAAACTAACAAAATAATTTCAGGATTATTTGAGGTAATCGCGTGAGCAATATTTTGCATCAATGAAGTTTTTCCGGTGCGGGGAGGGGCAACGATTAAAGCTCTTTGTCCTTTTCCAAGTGGCGTGATCATGTCGATGATGCGCGTGCTGATATCAGCGTTGGTAGCGGTTTTATCAACTTCAAGATTAATCTTTTTTTGCGGATAAAGCGGAGTTAAATCATCAAAAAATACACGATTGCGAATTTTTTCTGGCAAATCGTGATTGACTTCATTAACTCTAAGAAGAGCAAAATATCTTTCGCCTTTTTTCGGAGCGCGAATTTGACCTTTAACGGTGTCTCCCGTTCTTAAAGCAAAGCGTTTAATTTGACTTGGCGAAACATAAATATCGTCCGATCCGGGGAAATAATTTGTTTCGGGAGCGCGAAGAAATCCGAAACCATCTTCGAGGACTTCAAGAACGCCTTCACCGACAATAACATTTTCAGGATTTTGATCAGAGAAGTTTTTTAAAATATGATAAATAATGTCTTGGCGACCGTATTCGCTGACGCTTTCAAGCCCCATGGAGATTGCAAATTTTGCCAAATATTCAACGGGATGATTTTTTAAATCTTGCAAATTTAGCGTTTTGGCGCCAGAATTTTGTTCTTTTAAAGAAGCTTCATCTTCTTCAGCGATTCCATTATTTTCAACGCTCGGTGCCTTGTTTTGAATTTGAGAAATTTCTGATTCTGGTGCATTTGGAGCTGATGTTGAAATCGAGATTATTGGTTCATTGGCATGTTTTTTTGGATTAACTTGATTGCTTCTTCTTAACAAGTTTCCGGTTTGCATTTTCGGAGCTTTATTTTCAATCGAATTATCGATATTTTTAGAATCCGGATTTTCGTTGCCAGTTTCGATAACTTTGTTTTCTGGGTTTGCATCATTATTTTTTGAGGCGCTTGAAGCGTTGAAGCGCAATGTTAGGGTTGACATTTAAAGATTAATTGATTGAAGGTTGAAATGTTAATTTGATATGAAATAAATTGTGAATATTTTTTGGTATATCTGCGCGAAACTGCGCTAGATTTAAGATTTAGAAAAATTGTTTCGCCGATAATAAAATTAGATTTAAAACTGTCAAGAATTATTTTGTTAAAAAAAGTTTTTGATGTTGGTAATAAATTCAAGACCTAAAAAAACTGCCGCTATTGAAATGGCGACGCCCATACAGCCAACAACGATTCCCAAGATAATTACTAAGCCATCTTTTGACAACATTCCAAAAGAAGCGATTAAGATTCCTAAGCCCGGAATGTAGTTTGAAAGGGGCATTGGCAACAAAATAAAACTTGAAAAAAATAACATAAAAAAGCCTGTAATTCTTTCCGCCAAAGGCTTGGTCATGAAGGTGTAGCGAGGCTTAAGAAATCGCTCAATTTTTCTAATTAATGACGAAGATTTTTGTACCAACATCGCTAAAACCGATCTTTTAACCGATAAATTTATGAATTTTTTAGGAAGTCGTGGCGATGAATATCCGATAAACATTTGATAAGAAAAAATCACCAGAGGAGTTGAAATAATGCTCGGGAAGGGCGGTGGCGTTGGAATGATAATGGCAAAAGCAAAAATCATCATCACTAAGCCAAAGCCAACGGCGTCCATGGCGTTAATGACATCATTAATGGCGACGCGATCTGACGATGAACTTTTAACAACATCTTCAATTGCTTTTGTGGCAATGGAAGTTTTGCTATTATTGTATTTTGAATTTATTTTATCTTCCGATGGCACGATGATTAATTTATTTTATTCTTTAGCGATTGTATTATTTTTAGGTGGATTTTCTTGTAAATTATTTTCGGATTTAATTTCGAGATTTTTTTCTTCATCTTTTAATCCTTTTTTTAGACCTTTTATTCCTTTACCTATGTCATTCATGACTTGAGGCAACTTGCCCGCACCAAAAAGCACGAAAACAATTACTAGAATTAAAAGTAGTTCACCAATTCCGACAGACATAATTTTTTAAATAAAGTTAGTAATTATAAAATTAAATTATTAGTTTTTTATATCAATAGTAAGCATCAATTCTCCCCATTCTCTAGGGCTTAAACCACTATTTTCTTGTGAAATTTTTTCGCCTTTGAGCATTTTTTTAATCACTTCAAGAGCTGGTCCAGAAAAATTTTTGCCAGTTTTATTATTTTTTATAAAAGCTTGATAACAATGAGGAACCCATTTTTTAACAATATCAAGCATTATTTCGGCGTAAACACGAATTTCATATTGCGCATGAGAATCGGCGCGCAAATTTAAAAAGTGCAAAAGATTGTGTAAATCGATTTTCCAATACCATTGAGTATAGCAATTCAAAGGTAGGTTCATGCGCGCCAATTCACGCGCTAAACCCTCTTTTTCTTCGTTTAAAATGTTGCCATTTTCATCTTGGTTAATCATTTTTAAATAATTTTGATAAGAATTTGTGCTGTCTTTTTTCAAAATATCCAAAACCATTTTTTGCTCTTGTTGGTTGAGTACCTTGCTTTCATCGCGACCTTGATGATTTACTTTTGATTGTGCCGACAAATGTTGAGCTTGCGGAATATAAAATTCATCTTCCATAATCGAATAGCGCGCAGAATATTCGTTGACGGAGGCTGTGCGATGGCGAATCCATTGGCGCGCCACAAAAATTGGTAATTTTATGTGAAATTTAATTTCGCACATTTCGAGTGGGGTAGTGTGGCGATGGGCGATTAAGTAGTTTATTAAGGCGGTATCGGCGTTGACTTTTTTAGTGCCGGAACCATAAGAAACTCGGGCCGCTTGAACAACCGAAGAATCGTTGCCCATGTAATCGACTACTCGCACAAAACCATGATCCAGAACTTCAAAAGGGTGATATAAAATCTCTTCAAGTTCTGCGGAAACTGGACGAATCGTAGTTTGCTTTTGTTTTTTTAATTGATTTATTTCTTCAAGTTGTTCGGGCTTAATGACCATTTTTAAAAAATATGAAGGTTGGTATAAAATATATCATTTTAGCTTGAAATTGGCGGTTCGGAAGGATCCAAACCAAATTGATTTTTGAGTTTTATCTCAAAAATATTTTGCAATATTGGTTATTTC
>CAIOKL010000121.1 GCA_903858915.1 uncultured Alphaproteobacteria bacterium
AATGAGAGCGGAACTAATTTATTTAATCGCTATAAAGAATTTTTTATTTTAGCGGATTTTAATTCGTTAATATCAAAATCAAGCGAATTAGTGACGGCAAAAATTCATGATTGCAATTTCTCGGTGCAAAGAGTTTTTTTATATGACAAAAATATAATTCTCAAAAAAAATCCCAAATTTAATCAAGCCAATAAAGCCCAAATGCACAAAAAAGAAATTGTGGAATTTATTGAAAAAGAAAAAATTACAAAAGTTGCTGAAGGCTTGGTTTTTTTGATTGATTTTCCCAAAAAATTTTCCGCTAAAACTGTTATAAAACAAGTTAAGTCTAGCAACAATCCCGATCCACAAAATCTTGAAAAAATTTCTAGCAAAAACCCCGAATTTGATAAAAATTTTATAATTTTTTCAAATAGTGGCATTGAATTTAACGACCTTTTTAACAATGAATTTATGGTTGATTTTTTATCTTTGCTTGAGACTTTCGAAACAAATAAAAGAACTTTGGGGAAAATAAAAAATGATAAGATTAGTGCTAGTTTTTACGAAAATTCTGCGTTGATTTTTTTTGAAAACCCTCGCTCAATTTTTGAGCCATCTTTACTTTATCAACAGCTCAATCTAATTACGGAGAGTAAGAGAATAATACATCAATTCAATGCGGTTTTTAAAATAATAAAAACGATAAATGGAAAAAATTAACCTTCTTTAGAATATATTTTCAATTATTCAAAATTGAAGTTTTTTATATATTGATTGTCGTTGTCCTTGTAGCCGGAGTTACAGTTGCACTCTCGGGATCATGACCTGGAGTTAATTTTTCGATACTTGAATTAGCAAGTTCTGAGCTTGGGGATTTGCTTGGATAAGAATCACGAGCTTTATTCTCTATTAACTCCGCAATCGCACCATTCATAACTCCGTCACTATACAAACTTGTTCTGTTAATGCTTGCCATAATTAAATTCTTCTATAAATGTTAAAAAATTTATGTTTTTTATTAATGTTTATTTAATAAATTCTTTTTTTGAATTAATTAATTTATAACTGGTATTATTTAAATTAAAAGAACATTTTGTGTTTAGTTAAAAGAATTTTATTTATACTTAAACAGTTAAGATATTGTTGTCGTTATTATCAAATTTATTTTACTTAATTTGTTTTTTTAAAAATAAAATTTATATAAATAATCTTCAATTAAATTTTTTTTGCAAAGATAATTTTATTTATAATTTTTAATGCAAAATTAAAGTTGATTCAACTCCAAAATTAATTATTTTAATTGCATTTTTTGGCTAAAATTTTGTTAAGCCGACATCGCCTCGCTCCCTCGCCCATCTTGATTCAAAGCAGTATGTCTTGGAATTTCAACCGAAGATTGTGGCAACATTTCGGTGGCGTTTACCAAATCAGCGGATATGGAATTTCGTCCAGAAAATTGTCGCCTAGATTGCGATTGCTCGGATGAAAATAATTTGCGAATTAATAAATCGCCACTCGCTCTTAAAAAGCCCGAAGCTAATGAGGTCAAAACTCCTAACGCGATTTCTTTATCTAGCGAAAGTTTTCCGGTTTTTTCGCCCTCTTCTGAAGTTGATTTAGATTCCGAAATTGCCGAAGAAATCGAATAAACAAGAAAAATAAAAGCGCTTTGCCTTGCCATTGCTTTACCAAAATCCGGTAGCGCTTCGCAAATCCTCGAAAGCTTCGCGGATATTAATTGCCGAGATTCCTCACCGATTATTCCATCCACCAAACTTGTTGCGCCTTCTTGAAATAATTGACTCGGAGGGGCATTTCCAGAATTTGCAACCGACGCGTCAATCATTTTTGCAACGCTGATTGTGGCGCATAAAGCTAACGAATTTAATACCGCGGAAGGTCCATAATAAAGACCCGTCGCCGTTAATCTCGAGGCGTTTTCCGTTATCGACGCAATCGCATCGCGAGTTTTTTCATCAACCTTAAAAAGTCTTCCGGTGATTTCCGAAGCGGTTCTCAACCCCATCGCTAGCGCTTCAATTTCAATGTTATTACGAAGTCTTTTTAAGAGTATTTCTCCCTCAGAAATTTGAATTTTAGCCACCGCTAAATCTGGCGCGGGAGTTGTTTGTGGAGTTTCCGGATTATTAAAATTTCTTATTTTCGGAACCGACCCATCTTCGCAAAAAAAATTATCCGGATTTGACGCGAGATATTCCGCACTCATTTTTTCAAAACAACCCGATTTCGAATTAAATTTTGCCTCTTGAGAATATTCAAAACTTAAGCGCCTCGCCATCAAAATCATGGCAATATCAAGAGCGCCCAATTTATTCCTTTCAAAATCTTCTATACACTCTTTATTTTTATTAAAAATACTCAGATGCGGATCGGTTATATTGGCAAAAACAAATTCGCCAAGGACTCTATCAAAAGAATTTCCAACTAACCTGAGCGCGCTAAATGTTTTTGTTAAAATATTATCATTGTCAACTTTTCCCGAAAAAAGCGCAACCTCTCGAAAGCTAGAAAATGTTTGGTGCTGACCCGTGGGTAATAATTTATAACCAACAAAACCACCGATACTTGCCATGCTTGAGATACAATATGGATTGGTAAGATTTCTTAATTGTTGTGGCGCAAAACCAATCTCCCCCAAATATTCAAATACATTCAAAATTCTACCCTTCTCGTCATTACTAAGCTGAAGAATCCTTTCTTTGCCTATGTGGTTAACCATGAATTTCTCAAAAAAACTCGCCGTTTCTGATATTATTTTGCTTGATGAATTCGGTTTAATTTGAGGATAATCTTCAATGCATTCAAACAAATATGAATTCATTCGCAAAAAATTGTCGGCACTTTTGGAATCTCCCAAGGCGACTTCTTGCGAAATTTCTTGTGGTTTTTTAAAAAATGGAGCGATTATTAAATTTGCGGATTTATCGGTGGCGCGATTAGTCAATTGCCCGATTCCCACATAATATTTTTTGCCCTCAACCTCAACATCAAGATTGACGGAAAAAACATTTTTAATTTTTTCCAATATTTTTTTTAAAGTAACATCCTTCGAAATAAATCCTTGAGCAAAATAAGAATCTTTTCTCGAATAATCCATTTCTGAGGCAACCAAATCGACAGCTCTAATCATTTGCTCGGGTTTTAAATCAAAGCTTTTTTGAAAATCACTCAAAGCCTTGTCTAGCGCCGACTCAAAGTCGCTCAAAGATAGCGTTTCCGGTTTAATTTTTGCGCAATTTTTAACAAATATATCATATTGCTCTTTATTATATATTCTATTTTGCAAAACCATTTCGATAAAAACCGAATGGCCATACATTTTTTCCACCAACTCACCCGCACCCTTCATGCTGGAACCAAATTTAGTATAACATTCTTCTTTCATTTTTTGATTATTTTTTTAAAAAAATTTAGTTTTTTTGCGAAAATATTCGAGATTTTAAATTTTTTGCGAAGACAATTACAGCTCCGATTTTCTCTCTGAAGATTTTTCTTTTTCAATATTATCGAAGCCCGTGGGCGCAAATCTCGAATTGGCAAACTCATCTTGATTTACACTTCTTATAAACCCTATTTTAACCCTCCTAAAATCATCTGAAAATGATTTGTCAACCTCGCTAGATTCAATCATTGCGACAAATTTTTTAAGCGCGTCTTTTTTTATTTCTGATTCAGAAATTTCGCCTTGGTTTCTTTGATAAGACGCTGTTAAAAAATCCGCAAATGCTTCATGTAAAAAAACATTTATTTTGTTGGTTTTTTCAAAATTTTCGCCTCCACTTTTTTTAAGATTTTCCAAATTTTCAATTAATTGCGCTTTAGAAGAGGACTCCATAAAATCCGCTGAACGATTTAATGCTTTAACAATATTGGCTTTTTCATCATCACCAAATTCTGCAAAGTTTTTTGCGCCGGAAGGTCTTCCGCCAAATTCATCGATTAATGTTGCGGAAATATAAATTGCCAAATTTTCAAGTTGTTTTGGATTAAGCATTTTCTTCAATTCATCATCTTTTTTTTGAAGTAAAATATCAAATTCTGGATAAATTTTTGTAACTTCGTCTTTTTTAAAATCAACTTTTTTTAACAAATCAAGCGGGTCGATGTCGCTAGAGCCAGAAGACTTGAAATGAAATGATGCATTCGATGCCAAGCCCAGTGGATCAAAATTATGAGGTGCATTATTATGCGAAATTTGAGTCGAGGAAAAATTCGATGTCTCAACACTCGAAATGCGCGAAAAAGTCTGAGCAATTGTTGCGAAAAAAAGCGCCGTTTTCGACAATGATAATTGATAAAAATTCATTACTATTATTATTTTAATTAGTTTTTAAATATGCTATTTTTAATATGAAAAAC
>CAIOKL010000122.1 GCA_903858915.1 uncultured Alphaproteobacteria bacterium
AAATTTTTGATGTTTTTATATTTTGCCAAAATCAAAAATTATTGTCAAATTTTTTTTAATTTATGAAAAAATAAATTTTAAGAAAAAGCTTTAACGCTTACAATATCAACATCTGGGCTTAGTAAGTTTTTTCTAATTTTCTTCAGAATTTCTATTTTTAAGATCGGAATTTTTAATTTGAATTGCTTTGATATTTTCTTCAAATTTTACTTGATTTTTTTTAACTTCCAAAAAATTATCCGCACTTACAACTTTATTGCCGATTTTGCCTTCATAAGCTTTTCTGGCCTCCCCCGCACTCTCTCCACAATCTCGAGCAGCTTTTTTGTTCTGTTCAAAACCTTGGGCATTTCTTTTTCTAGTCACTTCAATTGAAGCCTCTTCACCAAGTCGTTGAAAAATTAACTCAATATTCGTCATATTGTCGCGCAAATTCTCTTTTTTAATGCTCTTAATTTCTTTATGCTTACTACCAGAAACTCCAAATGTCTCTTGCGATATTATGTTTGTTAATGTCGCATATTCTTGTCCGACTTTGACACCCCTCTGCTCCCATTCTCCTGTTAATTCATTTCTTGTAAATTGTCCGTCAATTCTATTTTGTATCCATTGCTTATCTCGTCCCTTTAATTCATAATATAATATTGCTCTTTTAACGGTTAAATCGGGATTATTTTGCTCTTGCAATCTTTCAAATCCTACTTTTGCCAACCATCTTTTGAAAGGCTCAGCATTTTTCGAAGGAATTGATTGAACAATTCTTAAAATGCCTTCAATATTTGAACAATTTATCTTTTGCCTCCCTCCTTTTGTCTCAAATTCAAGGGGGGTTACAAATTGTAACCACCCTTCGGAAAGTCCTTCATCTCTATGCTTCATGGCCTTGATATAATTTTTAGCATCTTTGGTATCGGTTAGAGCTTGAACTATATCCTCTAACACAAACCACCATTCTTCATTGTAAAAAGTTTTTCGTATTTCTTGCTTTAAGAATTTAGCAACCACGCATTCACCCCGTTGTGGCAACAATGACATTTGTTTTTTTGAAGACATTTTTTCTAAAATTCTAATTAATCAATTCAACATGAGTAAATCTAAAGTTTAGACAATTAAGCGACCAAACTAAAAAAGATTCAAAATTAGTTAATTGTCTTTCGATATTTTGTTGATATTTGTCGGCGATGATTTTTAGGGATGAGTTTTTATATTTCATGGTTATTTTAAGTTAAATTTTTGATGTTTTTGTATTTTGCAAAATCAAAAATTATTGTCAAATAATTTATTAATTTTATAAAAAATAATTTTAATCAAAAGCTCTAACACT
This sequence comes from uncultured Alphaproteobacteria bacterium, assembly GCA_903858915.1. Taxonomy (GTDB): domain Bacteria; phylum Pseudomonadota; class Alphaproteobacteria; order Rickettsiales; family UBA1997; genus CAILUF01. Next base: position 1,325 of record CAIOKL010000122.1, read on the forward strand.
TACAATCTCAACTTCTGGGCTTAATAAATGTGGCTTAAGATTTTCTTCGCGACATAAATCTGTCGACAAATATTTCAAAGCCGAATCGCAAAAAATTGTGGTAACCACCGCTTCGTCATCCGCCGATTCTTCCAGTAATTTCAAGGCGCCAATGAAATTCGCACCCGAAGAAATTCCGACCGACAAACCCGCTTGATTAATTTTTTGCGCCATGATTACCGCATCGGCGTCATCAACGCTCACAATCTTTTGAAGCTCATCAAGTTTTAAAATTTCCGGAATAAATTCATCGCTAATTCCTTGAATTCGATGCGAACCAATTTTCTTGCCTCCAGTGCTGAGAGTGGGCGAATTTAAAGGCTCGAGAGGATGACATTTAACATCCAAATTATGCGCTTTACAATATTTTAAAAAACCCATAACCGTGCCACCCGTGCCGACTCCAGCGACAAAATGAGTAAGTTTCAAATGCAATTTTTCTAATTGGGAAAATATCTCGGGAGCCGTTGATTCAAAATGCGCATTAACATTTTCAATATTGGTAAATTGTTGCGGGCAGAATGAATTAGAATTTTTTATCACAAAATTATTACCCTCTTCAATTGATCGCAAAAATCCACCTTGCTCCTTGGAAATTTTAACAATTTCAGCGCCGTATAAACCTATGGCGTCGTAGCGTTCTTTGCTAAGCCAATCGGGCATAAAAATTTTAACTTTATGTCCCAAAGCGCGCCCTAAAGCACTAAAAGCGATTCCGGTATTGCCACTTGTTGCCTCGACAATAATGTCGCCTTCCTTGATTTCATTGGTTTCGTAAGCTTTTCTTAAAATATGAATGGCGATGCGATCTTTAATCGATCCACTAAAATTAAAGGCTTCATATTTTGCATAAATTTTACTATTTTTATTTTTATATTTAAATGCAACTTCGATGAGCGGAGTCTTGCCATATAAGGCTTGGAGGTTATTTAAAATTTCAATTTGTTTGTGCGACATAATTAATTTTAGGCTTTATAATTTATATTGATCATTATGAATTTTTAGTAAAACTTGCCAATATTTCTAGATGATTAGTAAAATAAAACTGATCCAGCGCGCAAATATTAATAATTTTATAATTCAAGTCAATCAGGTTTTTAGCATCGCGGGCGAAGGTTTGCGGGTTGCAAGAAATATATTGTAATGACTTAATTTTCGATTTAGCGATATTTTTAATTTGCGGTTCAGCGCCGTTACGAGGCGGATTTATAATCACATCATCAAACTCGTTAAGCTCTTTGGGCGTAAGCGGGTCGCCATATAAATCACGACATTGCGCTTGAATTTTTTGTGATAATTGTAAATTTTTGGAATTACTTTTAATAACATCAACCATTGATTGCGAGCCTTCGAAGCAAGAAAATGAAGCGCATAAATCATGAAGCGCGAAAGAATAAACTCCAAATCCAGCGTAAATATCGGCGACTTTTTTTATATTTTTTTGCGCTAAAATTTCTTTGCGTAAAAAATTAATAATATGTTCAAGCCCCGATTTCGTAGCCTGCAAAAAAATATCGCCTTCCAAATTTAATTTTAAATCTCCACAAAAAATTTGATTTTTACGACTAAAAAAAAGTGGGGTTAAATTTTGCTTTACTTCAAATGAGCAATTTAAAAAATGCTCTTTAGCAAAATTTATAAATTTTAATTCTTCATTCAAATCAGCTTTGTGATTGGTGCGAAAAACAATGTCTAAACCGTTGTTGTAGCTGGTTATAGCGACTTGATTAATAAAATTTTGTTGATGTTTTTTTAAGAAAATTTTTAAAGGTTTTATGAGTAAATTTATTGCTTTTTCGGCGAGCGGATATTCATCGATTTCAATTAATTCTTTAGTTTTTTCTTTAAAAAATCCTAAATTATTTTTAGCATCGATTTGAAAAATTACTCGACGCCTTGAACCTTCTTTAATCCATATAAATTCTGGCTCCACCGCCAAATCTTGTAATATTTTTTTTAAAGAATTTTGTTTATTTTGGCGATAAATTTCTTCATTTTCAGGCAGGAATATTGTCATTTTTTTTGCGTTTTAATTTGACAATTTGCGTAATAATTTTAAGGCTTCCCGAAAAATAAGAGGCAATAAAATAAATTATTAAACCCAGCAAAATCATCATCGATAATTCAAAAATTTTGCTAAAATTTTCGATTGAAAAATATTGTTTTAATAAGTGAAGAGTAAGTGCCATCAAAATTGACGGAATTAAAATTGAAATTAATTTTTTAACAAAATCTTTTTCAAAATAAAAAAGTTTTTTACGAATTAAATTTGAAATCAACAAAGTTAAATTTAAATAACTTGAAAAAACTGAAGCTAAAATAATTCCGACAAAACCCATTTCCAAAACATAAAAAACATAATTTAAAATTACATTATTTATCAAACAAAGAATGGCGATTTTCATTGGAGTTTTAGTGTCTCCGCGCGAGAAAAATGAAGGCTCCATGACCTTCACCAAAACAAAAGATGGTAAACCAAATGAATAAAACATCAATGCTTGCGCAACCAAATTACTTTCATTTTCGCCAAACGCTCCGCGTTGAAATAGCGTGGAAATAATTGGATAAGATAACACCGTCAAGGCTAGAGTGGCAGGCATTACCAAAATCAAACCCGCCTCCAAAGCGGTATTTTGAAGTTTAATCGCCGACTCAAAATCTCCACCCTTTATGCGTCGCGATAAATTTGGCAAAAGCGCAATTCCAATCGCGATTCCAATCATGGCGAGCGGAAGCTGATTAATGCGATCGGCGTAATAAAGATAAGACACCGCGCCGACAATCATGCTCGCGAAAATTGAATCGATTAATAAATTAATTTGCATAACATTGGCGCCGATAATTCCCGGCAATAATTTACGAAAAAATTTGCGAACATCTTTATTAATTTTAGGAATTTTTGGATAGACCAAAAAACCATTTTTATAAACCGCCAAACCGACAAAAATAAATTGCAAAATGCCCGCCACAAAAACTCCCCAAGATAAGGCATAGCCATAGTTTGGAAACATTTTTCCAAAAAGCAAAATCATCAAAATTAAAGTTGAATTTAAAATAATTGGCGAAGATGCCGGAACGGCAAATTTGTTAATCGAATTTAAAATTCCCGAATAAAGCGAAACTAAAGAAATAAAAATTAAATATGTAATTGTAATGTGCGAAAAACTAATCAGAAGGCTTGATTTCTCTGGATCCGAAAAGAATCCCGGAAATAAAATTTTCATAAAAAACGGCATGAAAATTTGCAAAATAATCACAAAAATAAAAAGACTATAAAGCAAAATTGAAAAAATATTTGCTAAAAAAACTTTGGCTTCTTGATTTTGATGATGCGGTTTTGTGTTGTCTAATTTTTCAATAAAAATCGGCACAAAAGATGAATTAAAAGCCCCTTCGGCGAAGACTCGACGAAAAAAATTTGGTAAGCGAAAGGCTGCGAAAAATGCGTCAGACAGAACGCTGACGCCGACATAGCGGGCGATTAAAATATCGCGAATAAAGCCAAGAATTCTCGACAATGAAATAAAAAAAGAAATTGTAAAAAAAGATTTGAACATTTCTTTTATATTAAATTTTGCCAATCATTTTCACCGATATTTTCTGGAATAATAACGACGGAAGCGTTGATTTTATTGCCAATTCTGCCAACGATTTTTGGCAAAACAGTGTTGTCGGATTGAGAATTTTGCGACTTGCCAAAAATTATCAATTTGCAATCTAAAACATTTTTGACTTCTTTGGTAATTTCGGAAACAATATCGCCTTCGCGTATTGAAACTATTGGCGTGATTTCATTTTTTTTACAAATATTATCGATGATTTTTTTTAAATATTTGTCCATTTGTAAATGTTTTTGCGAACCAATTGTTTCGCTTCCGAACAACAAATTACGATGCGAACCTTCGATCACCGCTAAAATTTGTAATTTCAAATTACTATTATTTTTAATCAAATGACATGCATAAGCAAGAGCGTTCTCCGACGCGCTATTCATATCAATGCACACAATAATTGTCGCCATAATTTAATTTATTTTTTGATGAATCTAGCAAAAAGATAATTGGCCAAAAAGCCAACAAAAATTGCTAAAAAAACGGCGATTAAGCCATATAAAACTGATTGATTCGTGGCAAAATTGGAAATTTTGGCACTTACTCCAATTTGATTTACATAAACGGGAATTGATTGGAACGATAAAACCGATCCGTTATTAATCAAATAAACCTCGATTATGTAGGTTCCAAGTAAAATATTTTTGGGGAAATCAATTATTAATTTAAAGAGCGTTTCATCTAAAAAGTCAATGGGTTTTGTGCTTATGGAATAAAGATTTTTTTGCTCGAGCAATTCAACAAGTTGAATGCGAAATTCATTAATTTTTGAGGGCGATAAATTGTCTTGAATTTCAAATTGTATATTATTTTTGCCAAGCTCATATTCATTAAGATCTTGCTGAATCATTTCGCCGTCATTATAAGTGGAAAATAGCGAATAAAATCCATAAGAATTTTTGAATTTTATGCGCTCACCATTATACCAAACTCCCAACAAATTTTCTTTTTTACTTATAATAAAATTTTTACGCGGTCCCCTCACCGTAATCACAACATCGCCCGCGTCATTTTTCGCGCCAAATAATAAAATTTGCGCGCCTTTAAATTCGGTATCAACATTAATTTCATTGGAAGAAATCCCTGAAATTAGCGGACCGGCGTAAGCTTCAAGGTTAATTAGCAAAAAGCAAAATGTGTAAAAAAATTTTAAAAATTTCATTTCAAAATATCGAGTGAATAAATATTGCTTGGTTGCGAAAATAGTTGAAACATCATCTTAAAACATATCATCAAAAGCAAAATCGCGAGAAAAGTTCGAGTGGCGTTGGCGTCAACTTTATAAGCGGCTCGAGAGCCAATTTGGGCGCCGATTGCCGAACTTAAAATCATCAATACTCCCAAAACGATATCAACATTATTACCGGTAACGGCTTGTAAAAAAGTGGCGTTGCTGGCGATAAAAACGATTTGAAATAACGAGGTTCCAACCACCAAACTGGATGGCATTCGCAAAATATAAAGCATGGCTGGAATCATTAAAAATCCACCTCCGACGCCCATCAATGAAACCAAAATTCCCACTCCAAAACTTAAAATAATTGGCACTAAAACACTAATATAAACTTCGGAACGAGAAAAATAAGTTTTGAAAGGCAAGCCTTCGATTTTTTTGAGCAACCATTGGAATTTAACGCTTTCTTCATTATGATGATGCCAATCCATGCCAAATTTTTTATCAATAAAATTTCTAAAACTGTCGGAAAGCATCATCAAACTAATTGAGCCGAGAAATAGCACATAAGTAATCGCGATGACTAAATCAATTTGCCCAGCATTTTTCAAAAGACTGAAAATCGAAACGCCGATCGAGGAGCCGATAATGCCACCCAGCACCAAAAAAAGCCCCATTTTAATGTCGACATTACCTTTTTTAAAATGCGCGAGGAGACCCGAAATTGAGGCGGAGATAATTTGATTAGTTGAAGTTGAAACCGCTACTGGCGCTGGTACGCCGATGAAAATTAAAAAAGGCGTTGCCAAAAAACCACCGCCGATTCCAAACATACCCGCTAAAAATCCAGTAAGCAATCCCAGCGCTAAAATTAGAAAAATATTAACAGGAATTTCGGCAATCGGGAGATAAATTTGCATTAAATTTACTTAGTCAATAATTAAAACTTTGTTATTTTGCAAAAAAATATTATCATTTGATAAAACAATTTTTTGCGAAATATTTTTTTCTTCTTCAATGTCATCGAACTTAACTAGCACAAGCCCTCGGAGAGTTTTTCCATCAAGAATTGATGATAAAACTAAACCGACTTCTTTGCCGTCTTTTAAAAGTTCATGATTTTTAATATTAGCCATTTTTAAGCCATCGCCATCGAATTGTAAAGAGGATAAATCATTTTTTTCGGCAATTGCCTCTTTTAATTCTTGATTAATTTCGGCAATTTCAAATAAAAATATTTTCTTTCTTAACTGCCCGCGATAGTGATTGCGAGCCGTCGTTTCTTGACCGACATAACATCCTTTTTGGTAAGAAATTGCGTTAAAATTATCAAAACCGAATTCAAAAATATAAGATTTATCTTTGGTTAAATCGTAATTGCCTTCGGGAATTTTAAAATCAATGCGCCTTTGATGATAAAAAATTAAATTTTGAGTTTCATAATTTTTTAAATCTTGTTCATTAACATAAAATCTAAAACCAAAATCATTGGCTCTTGGGTCAATAAATCCAAGGCTTTGCGTGTTAAAAATTACAAATAAATTTTGACTTTTTTTAATTTCAATTTGCGAACGCAATTTATAAAGATTGAGTTTAAATATTTAGAATTATCAGATAGCTTACGAAGGAAAATGTTTGATAACGCCAAGGCTAATGAGGCACAAA
>CAIOKL010000123.1 GCA_903858915.1 uncultured Alphaproteobacteria bacterium
ATGCACGTTTGGATTCTTCATTTAATTCAATTACTGTTTTTTTAGTTGTAACAAAATTTTGATAATGCTTTTCAGTTAACTATTTTTGATTAAATAATTAATTTAACCTGGAAGCATTATCTACTATAACTGGACTCACAGAACTAATACCTTTAATATTTTGTATTATATTTTTAAAAAAAATTAATACTAAATCTTTAAAGGTTTTTTTTATATACGCTGTTTTTCAAACAATTTTTGTTTTACTCTGCTTTTATTTTGTAGCCTTCTCTAAATCTTATACCAATTATATTTTAACTTTAAGATTACATGTCCTATTTGAATACGTTTTAATTACATCTTTTTTATATTTTTCTTTTATCAACTCCAAAGTCAAATTTTTATTGGTTTTACTTTTGCCATTATAATATATAGAAATTGATTGGTTAAAAAGTCTTTCAAAAGTTAAAATATAACCTACATCTTTTTTCAACGGAGAGTAAATGTCTTGCGTTGATTTAGAAATTGATCCGTCGTTATTTTGAATCGTTAAATTTGGAATTCCCAAAGTATTTATTGTAGCCGAAAATGCGGGCTTGCAAGAATTGATTGCCAGATCTTCACTTGTAGTGACAATGCCGGAATTTTTTAGGCAAACCCTATCAAAAATAACCGCATTATTCTCAAAATTTTTAAATCTTGCCACGGCAAAAATAGTCACATCGTCTTTTTCAAATTTTAAACTAGGCTCAACAACTAAAAATCTTGATGAAGAGTCGGAGTTTTTAAAATTAATACTCGGAAGCCCATTTATGCCATTTGAAATGAATTTTGGACCAATGACATCCGAAATATTATTTGCTTCGTAACTATATTTTTCGTTGTCGAGTTTTTGCGAAGCATAAGCATTGGTTTTTAATAATTGTTGACTATTACGATCGAACCAAACCGAAATTGCTTTTCCATCATAAGCTTCGCCATCTTGAAAGCTATTTTCAAAAGTTGTTTCATACCAAAAAGCTAAATTTTGTAAACGCGGAACAATTGAATTTTGACTTAGAGTGCGTGCGCTTGATAAATGCGTTTCGCTGTAAATATTAATTCCTTGATAGGCTCCCGCAAATAAAATTCCCATTATTATAATTAGCAACGACATTTCTATCATTGAATAGGCTTTGCGAAAATTATTTTTTATCGAAAATAAATTTTTCATTTAAATTTAAAACTTGTATAAATAATTTAAATTACCACCGAAAATGCCAGCATCGTGAGCATTTTCATGAATAACCGCCCTACTAACATCGAGCGTTAAATTATCGGTGAATTTATAACCGATTGAAAATTGCAACTGTCTATCATATGCAGTTTTTGGCAGGGCTGAAGTGCTTGGACGCTTGATATTGCGCAACATTAAGGAAGTACTTGCTGTCCAGCTTGAATATTTTCCAATTGCTGCAACCGTAATATAATTGGCAGAACGACCATTTTCTCCGGAAAAATTATTGATTTTAACTAACTCAAAAAATGGTATTAAAGATGTTTCTCTGCCAATTTTATAAAGATATTCCGAACCTACAACCAAGCCATTTTCGCGTTTACGAGTTTCTTTGTCGGTTCCCAAACTTCTAAATCCAAAATTGTAAAACCAATTATCGACCGTTAAAAAATCTTCGCCTTCCATCAGAATTGAATAAGATGAAAAACTTCCCGTATTCGATGAAAGCCCGTTATTTCTAGATTCGCGTCCGCGATCATTAATGGCGCTTCGACTTAAATCAGTTGAATCGCTAAAAAAAGTGCTAAAAGAAATTTGACTACCCTCGAGCAAAGCTGTGACATTGGCGCCGAGTTTTTCGCGCAAATTATAATCTTCGGCGAGTTGTGAAGCAAAAACTCCGATTCTCTTAGATTTTCTATGCGCCGTACCAAAGGATGGATCAAATTTACCCAAAGAAAATTTCATATCTTCATTTTCATAATTAAGCTTTAACTCTTCGATTAAAAGCCCCGTTTGAGTCAATCCAAAACCTCGATTATCGCTTAAGAAGGTTCTATAGCGCTCCGGATTGTCTTTGTCACGCGTGGTTAAAGTAGAATTATCTTGAATACGCCATTGAGTTTTAACCGCCCAATTTTCATCAAAATGCAATCCAAAATTTGGCTCTATGTATAAAAAGCCATTAGTACTTTTAGTTTTTTGATACGAAATACTGAGAATGTGATCGGCTTGCAATTCATATAAAACGCTACCTGATAAAATTGGTCCTGAGTGCTTTTCTTGCTCAACTTTTTCATCTTGCGCAAAAGCTGAATTAATCGAAAAGCAAGTTAATAAAATTGTTAAAAATTTATAATTTATCTTCATTATGAGTTTGGTTTTTTTGAAGAATTATTGTCACCACGGTGCCGAAATTTTCTTTGCTCTCGATTATTATTTTACCAGCTAATAAATCAATAAAATGTTTAGTTAAATAAATTCCGATGCCGGTTCCCGCCACCAAAATGGAGTTTCCGGCGCGGAAAAACTTTTTACCAATATTTTCCAAATCTTTGGCGGGGATACCAATTCCAGTATCGATAACTCGAATAGCGATACAATCATCGAGAATTTTACCGATAATTTTAACATGCGAATTATTGCGCGAATATTTTATGGCGTTAGAAATAACATTGCTAATGGCGTGATCTAATAATTTTGGATCGGTGATATAATTAGCCGGCAATTCGTTGATTTTGTAATGAACTTCAATGTTTTTTTGTTGCGCTAAATTGGTATTTTTTTCGATTATATCTTCAACCAATTTAAAGAGATTAATTTCTTGCGGTTCAACTTTAATTTTGCCGTCGCTATTTTCCATTTTAGCCAAATGCAAAGTGCTATTTATCAAGCCATTCATTCGCTGAATTCCCGACTTAACTTTTTCTAAATATCCAAAAACACTTTCTTCCGTAAAATTAGCATTTTTTAGTTTGCGGGCAATCAATTCTCGATTGCCGTCAATAATTTGCAATGGCGTTTTAAATTCATGCGAAACCAAAGCCACAAATTCATTTTGCATCTTGCGCATTTCTTGTTCTTGCTTTAGAGAGTCTTTGAGTTGCAAAGTTTTTTCCATTAAAGCATGATTGGCGATCATCACTTTTTGAATTGAATTTGAACGATCGAGGGCGATGGAAAACTGCTCGGCAATAATTTCGATTAGGTCAATTTCGTCTTCAATCCATGAATTTTTTTCGGATTGATGTAAATAAATTCCACCATTAACAACGCCGTTAAAAGTAGTGGTGATGGCAATTTGCGAAGCGATGGAATATTCCTTACA
>CAIOKL010000124.1 GCA_903858915.1 uncultured Alphaproteobacteria bacterium
AAAAATTTTTAATTTATAAAGTAAAAATAATTCTAAAAATGAATAACTTTGCCGTCGGCGTCAAGCACTGCTTCATGCATCATTTCCGACAAAGTTGGATGCGCAAAAATCGTGTGCATCAAATCTTCCTCGGTTAATTCAGCTTGTTTAGCGATTACAAAACCTTGAATCATTTCAGTTACTTCAGCGCCGATTAAATGTGCCCCCAAAAGTTCTCCCGTCTTTTCATCAAAAATAACTTTGATTAATCCTTCAGTTTCGCCCATGGCAATGGCTTTACCATTGGCTAAATAAGGGAAACGACCGATTTTAATTTTCTTGCCCGATTCTTTGGCTTTCTTTTCGGTTAAACCTAAAGAAGCGATTTGAGGCATTGAGTAAGTGCATCCCGGAATATTTTCTTTTTTAATTGGATGAACTTTTTTCGCATCATATTTGCCCATTTTGCTAGCAATTTTTTCCGCAGAAATAATTCCTTCATGCGAAGCTTTGTGAGCCAACCAAGGCGCTCCCGCTACATCGCCAATTGCAAAAATATGCGCTTCGGCGGTTTCCATGTAACCATTGGTTTCGATGCGACCTTTGTCAACTTTAATTTTAGTTTTTTCCAAACCTAAATTTTCAACATTAGCAACAATTCCAACCGCCATAATAACTTTTTCGGCTTTAATTTCTTCAACTTTTCCAGCGATTTCAATTGAAGCGACAACCTCACCTTTACCAACTTTCAAAGCCTTCAACGATGCCGAAGTTAAAATTTTAATGCCTTGTTTTTCAAAAGATTTGCGTGCTAATTTCGAAATTTCTTCATCTTCAACTGGCAAAATATTTTCGGCCATTTCCACTAGAGTCACTTCGGCTCCCATATTGCGATAAAAAGATGCAAATTCCGAACCAATCGCTCCCGAGCCAACCACGATTAATGATTTTGGCAAGGCTTTAGCGGTCATCGCTTCGCGATAAGTCCAAATATTTTCACCATCGGGCTCCATGCCGGCGATAACTCGCGCTCTAGCTCCCGTCGCCACTATAAAATATGAGGCTTCGATTTGTTCGATTTCTTTAGAATCTTTGCTAACTGAAATTTTTTTAGAATCTAAAAATTTAGCAAAACCATCGAAAACTTCGATTTTATTTTTCTTCATCAAGCCAGCAACGCCTAAACTTAAACGCTTTGAAACCGCGCGCGATCTTTCGATAATTTTAGCAAAATCATGTTTAATATTTTCTGCCGAAAAACCGAATTGGTCAAGATTGTGCAAAAGATGATTAATCTCAGACGAACGCAACAACGCCTTGGTCGGAATACATCCCCAATTTAAACAAATTCCGCCCAAATGATTGGCTTCAACGATGGCAACTTTTAGCCCCAATTGTGAAGCGCGAATCGCCGACACATATCCGCCCGGTCCAGCGCCGATAATACATAAATCAAATTTTTTGGTCATAATTTTTAGTTATTTTGTTATTAATTTTTAGATTTTAAATTTGAATTCGTTGGTGTTTTTGAATTAGCGGTTTCATTAACCATATTTTTTTGTGATTCCGATGAATTTTTTGGTAAAGGAATTGGTGGAGATAATTCAATTTTTGAATCATTATTTTGCAATGAATTAAAATAATATCCTTTAAAATTAATATCAATGTGATTATCGTCTTCTCTCATATTTTATAAATTCAATTAATAAATTATTGCTGTCAATATTTAAATATAATTCTTTCATTGATAAAAGAAATTTTCCAGTATTATTATCATAAATATCGCAATTCAAAATTAAAAACTCCATTTGCTGTTTGGGTT
>CAIOKL010000125.1 GCA_903858915.1 uncultured Alphaproteobacteria bacterium
AATTGGCGAATTTATTTTAAATTAAATTTTGATAAAATTCTCTGTTTGCTAGATTTTCATCGGCAATATAACCATATTTAAGCCTTTAACATGAAGCCTTCTTTGCATAATATAAGGAACATGGTTAAAGAGGGTTTGCGTAAAAATATTTTCGTTGTCAAAAATAAATTTAGTTCCGAAGAAAATAACATTTTCATAATCTTTGGCGACGCGATCGGTTAGCTGGGAAAGCTTTTCAATTATATCTGTGTCATATCCAATATAGGCTTTGGCAAATCGACCATTGGCATTGCAATAATTTTTATATTTACCTAAAACGGATTTAGTTTTTCTGCGCATATCGTGCCATTTACGCTCTTCGCGCAGAGTATTGGAATCAACTTCTCCAACCGTAACGAAAATAAAATTTTTAAAAATTCCTGGAAATAATTTTTTAATTTGGAGTAAGCAATTCATGCCACTTCCAAAAGTTTGATCAACAATAATTGCGGCGGTTGGAGCTTTCTTATCGAGCGCTTCTAAAAGCGAAGAAGGGATTAAGCATTGTTCGTGAAAATCATCAAATTGCGCTTCTTTTAAAGCTAAATTTTGACGAAATTTTTCGTAGACTCTTTTAATCGACCATCCAACTCCCACAAAGAGCGAGGTGATAAGAATTGTAATCCAGCCACCTTCGTAAAATTTTTCAAAAATCGTAACCATTAAAATACTAAAACACACTATAAAGCCAGCGAATGCTACCAACATTTTGCTGAGCCAATTTTTTTGTCTTTTGCGATGACGAAGCCAATATATTGTAAGTCCCAGAAGTGATAATGAAAAAGTAATAAATACATTTATTGAGTATAAAACCACCAAAATATGAACTGAACCGCCGGTTATTATCAAGGTCAAAATGGCGGATATAGCCATGAATAAAATGCCATTTTTAATTACTAATCTGCTGGAAAGCGAGCTGAATGATTTTGGCATCCATTCATCGGAGGCCATGCTGGCAACGACATTTGGACCGGCTAAAAATCCGGCGTTAGCTGCGACGATTAATAATCCGGCTTCTAAAATTAATACGATTGGCACAACAAATTTACCAAGTTGAATATCATTGAAATACCAGCCCTCGGTGATTGCATAAAAGGTTGTGGCATTTAAAGTTTGCCCTTGAACCTTGCCCACTCCCCACAAAAGATATAATAAAATTATTCCTGCCGCCATGAAGGCCAAGGATATTGCCACTAAAAACATAGTGATTTTGGCTGTTCGCACTCTAGGTTCGGAGAGGGTGTTGACATTATTTGAAACTGCCTCTAAGCCCGTGTAAGTTCCGCCGCCCATTGAAAAGGCTTTGAGAAAAATTGATAAAACAAAAATCCAACCCATGGCGCTTTTCATTTCCGAAACTTCTGTCGTTGCTTGGGGAATTAAAACCGGCAAGCCGTAACCGTGAGCGATGATGCCGTGAATTATTAAGAAAAAGTGGGTAAAAATAAATCCTAAAAAAATCGGTAATAAAAATTTTATCGATTCCTTCATGCCCCTTAGATTTAGAACGGCCAAGAAGGCTACAAAAAAAATGGCAATTATTAATTTGGCACCTTGAAAATTTTGCGGTAAAAAACTAAAAATGGCATCGATTCCGCTGGCAATTGAAATTGATATGGTCAAAACATAATCGACGATTAAAGCTGAGCCGGAAACTAATCCGGCATATTTGCCAAGTAGTCTGGTTGCTACTCGATAGCCACCTCCGCCATTTGGAAATAATTCGATTACTTGAGTGTAAGCGTATGAAATTATGAATACCGTAAGCGCGGTGGCGATTGCTAAATAAATTGCTAATTCGGTATGATTTCCCAGCGCAACAAACGCCTCTTCCGGACCGTAACAAGAAGATGAAATACCGTCGGCTCCAAGCCCAACCCATGCAAGAAAAGCAACCAGCGAAATGCTTCGGCGCGTTTCTTTGTCAAAAAAATCGCGTGGGTTTCCGAATAAAAAATTTCTTAATTTCACTAACATAAATTTGGTTCAACTTTTTCTAATGTCATTTCCACTTAAAAATGCCACTTTATTTTTATAAATCTTGTCTTCAAGTGATATATTTTTTATTTGAAATTGCATATTTTGAGAATTATAAAAATTTAAACAACATAAATAATATTATTAATTTTTTATGTTTGTAGATTTAATTTTTTGCAAAATTTCAATAATTAATTTTGATGATTTAAATCCTCTTTTTTCTTCGATGCCGGAAGAAATATCAATTAGTTTTGGATCAACTATTTTCATGGCTTCATCGATATTGGCAAGATTGATTCCTCCCGATAAAAAATATGGTTTTGAAGGTTTAAAATTTTTTAATAATTCCCATTCGAAAGCTTTTCCGCTCCCTGGATTTTTGTTATCAAATAAAAAATAATCGATATAATTATCAAAATTTTTAATTTTATCAAAATCATTTTTTGTTGAAATCGAAATTGCTTTAATGATGGAAATTTTTGGAAAATTTTTTCTTAAATTTTGAATGTACTCAACATCTTCTTCACCATGAAGTTGAAAGAAATTTGGGTGAAAATTTTGATTGATAATTTGTAAATTTTCTAATGTTTCGTTGGCAACGACCGCCACTTTATAAATATCGTTTGGAATTTGCGAAGATAGATTTTTTGATTCTTCGGGCTTAACATATCGAATTGAATTTTTTACAAAAACAATTCCTATAAAATCACAGCCATAATCAATTGCGGTTTTAAGGGTTTTTGGCTCAGTAAAACCGCAAAGTTTAATTTTCATATTTTAGAATTTAAATCCCGGCGGAAGAGGGATTCCAGCGGTTGCGCCACGAATTGCTTCGCCCGAACTGTCATCCGATTTTTTCTTAGCATCGTTGAAAGAAGCGACAATTAAATCTTCAAGAATATCAATTTCATCTTTGGAAATTAAAGATGGATCGATTGTAATTTTTTTTGCCACGCCACTGCCATTTATAACGACTTTAACTAAACCTCCGCCAGAAGCGCCTTCATAATCTTTGTTAGCTAATTCGGCTTCAACTTTTTTCATCTTTTCTTGCACCTGTTGAGCTTGGCGCATCAATGCTTTTATGTCCATAATTAAGAAGTTTTTGATTTAAAAAATTTTTTAGCTTTATATTCTAAAACCCTTTTGATTTTTCTGATATATCCAACCTTGTCAATATTTTCTTTTGCGTAAAGATCGTATTTAATAGTTTTTAAACCTTTGATTTCAACAAACAAAGTTCCTATCTTGGAATCTTTCTCAACTGGCGCATAAAGCGGACTTTTAAATTCAGTGTGGATTTTTATATCTTCTGTCGATTTATTGCGCGGAATATTGAAGTCAATTTGATCTTTTATTATCGCCTCAACCCTTCTTTTGGTGCCAAGCCAAACATTAATTTTAGCGACCACCTCATTCTTTTCAAAAAAATTAATTTTTTTATAATTTTCAAATCCAAAATCAAATAATTCGGTGATAATATTTTCACGAAGTTTGGGATTCGGCGCTTTATTTACAACCGCCACCAATCTTCTATTTTCTCTTTTAACTACAGCCACAACGCCATATCCACCTTGATTAGTATGGCCGGTTTTTCCGCCCAAAGTGCCGTCATAATTTTTCTTAATCAAAGGATTGCGATTTCGTTGAGTTATTTTGTGATAAGTAAATTCGGGAATGCCTAAAAATTTAGAATATTCTGGAAAATCTTCGTAAAGTCTCGTGGCAAGCGTGGCTAAATCGCGCAAAGTCATATAGTGACCATTCTCGTGAAGGCCATGAGGATTCATAAAGTGCGAATTTTTCATATTTAATTCTTGCGCCTTTGAATTCATAAGTTTGATAAAACTATCATAGCTAGGAGCGGTTGTTTGGGCGAGGGCGATTGCGGCGTCGTTGGCGGAGACCGCAAGTAAACCTTTGAGTAAATCTTCGATTGAAATTACATCGCCATAATTTAAAAACATTGAAGAACCAGTTTTGCGCCAAGCATCTTTGCCGATCATGCAACGATTATCTAGGCGCACAACCCCTTTTTTAATTTGGTCAAAAACGACATAAGCGGTCATTAATTTTGTCATTGAAGAGGGTGGAATTCTTTCGTCGGCATTTTTTGAAAGCAATATTTCTTTATTATCCATATCCATCAAAAAATAATATTTACCTTGATTGATATTTTGGTAAACTTCATTAGCAAAAGAGTTTTTTGAGGTAAAAAAAATCACAAAAAACAACATCAAGAATCCGCATTTTTTGTGAAAAAATGTAGGATTTGTTAATTTACCAAAGTTGTGTCTTTGCAATAATTTCATTGTATGTCTTTTTGAGGGTTA
>CAIOKL010000126.1 GCA_903858915.1 uncultured Alphaproteobacteria bacterium
ACCATTAATCAACGATCTCAATATGTTCGACACCTTAAGTTTTTCCCAAAAAATGCAAAAAGCTGGCATGACGGAAATCCTTGCCAATGAGCTGGCATTCACTCTTCGTGATATGAATGTCGGGCATTTTAATACGCTTTTAACGCGACAAGAATTTAAAAATTTTGAAAAAGAAATTCGCATTGAAATGGAAAATTTAGTTACCAAAACTGAATTTAAAAATTTTGAAAAAGAAATTCGCTTCGAAATCGAGGAGGTTCGTGGCGAAGTAAAGGAGATTCGCGATGAGATGAAAAACTTGGTCACCAAAACCGAGTTCCAAAATTTTGAAAAAGAAATGCGTAAAGAAATTGAATATATTCATGATGATATTCAAGAAATTCGCGTAGAGTTCAAAAATGAAATTGAAAAAATGGTCACCAAAACTGAATTTAATACTAAAATCAAAAATTTAGAACTCAATATCACGATCAAAATGGGCGCTATCATGGTAGCGGGGATCGGCATTTTAGCAATGATAATTAAGTTGTAAAAATTATTTTGGCGAAATTAAAAAAAGAAAAATTTTTAAAAAACTGACTAAAAAAACACCAAAAATTAAACACCAAAATTTATGAATAAAAAATATAAAGCGCTAACCTTTTTTCTACTTCATTTTTGTTTTTTAAATAATGCATTAGCGGAAGTTAAAATTGAAAATATTACTCCCCCAATAATTGATAATGTTACACCCGTTGCGCCTGATAAACCTAATCCTCCAGCGACCGACAATGTTCCGCCCTTAGAACCGGATAATGCTTTAGACAAAACCGTGATTGATTCAAAAATTAATTCATCTATGAAGGGTGATTCTTTTGATCCCGAATTAAAGAAAATTAGTCCAAATAATTATGCGATTGGAATCAGTTTTGGCAAAAAATTTGAGGCAAATAATTTGTTTAATTTTTCAGAAAAATATAGCGAATATTTTAAAAATAAATTCTTTCTTGCCGAATTATTTTTTAATAAAAATATCAACAAAAAATCAATAAGAAAAAATATTGAAATTGAATCGCTCAAAGGCTTTAGATCTGGGTTTGGAAGTAATTTTAGCAATATTCATTTGGCGGTAACATCCAATATATTTACCGCAAATTTAAGTCAGAATTCATCAAAAAATAATAGAAATTTATTATTTTTATTTGGCGTAACGGGAGGTTATAAATTAAACAAAAATATTGATTTGCGTTGTAATATTATTTCATCTTTTGGACAGAAAATCCGAGCATTTAACAACAATTTTAACAATTTTGATATATCTATGGCTTTTAATTTTTAAAAAAATCAACAAAAATCACCATGAAAATAATCCTAATATTTTTGGCATTTTTGCTATTTTTTATCGATAAAAAATCTTGGGCATTTTCGGTTGAAAATGCTATCGATTTTGCCATAAAAAATAATCCAGAAATTAAACTTTATGAAGATAAATTAAATAATTCAAAAAATTTAAATTATCGAGTAATCGCGGAATTTTTACCAAAAATATCACTAAATATTCAAAGCGGTGAGAGAATAAATAATAATTTTATAGATAATGGAGTTGATCAAAAGAAAACCAAGTTTGGTTCTAGGGAAATAAGTGTTGAGCAAAATATTTTTAATGGTTTTTCTTCTATAATTAATTATAAAAAAAGTGA
>CAIOKL010000127.1 GCA_903858915.1 uncultured Alphaproteobacteria bacterium
GATTTTTTGAATAAAATTAATGAGATTTCTGCCCTCATAGATTTTGTAGAAACTCCAGATATAAATTACATAATAAAAATTAATACAAATTACTATTCTTACGATGGATTTAATGAAAGATATCATTATGCGGTCTCTAAAATAAATTTTGCTACTTTTTCGAAAATATTCAATGAGCTTTATAACTTCGATGATCAAATTGCGAAAGTTTCATATGAAGAGTATTTTAAAAAAAAATTATTTGATTTAATTTATGATTCAAAATGCAAAAAAAATGAAATTGATTATGATGGCTTTATTAAAACATTATTAAAAACCAAATTGAACAAATATACTTTTATTAGCAATTTATATGGAATTAGTTTGATTGACGACACTCAAATAGAGTTTAGCAAAAATATCGTTATTGCTCATTCTAATTTTGTCTTAAAAGAATATAGTCACGACAATCGATTTATAGATAAAGTAAGAAATAATAAATCTCAGTTCACAAAGGATCATTTTTATTTAATATATAAAAATATAGAAGTTATTGATCAAGAAAAAGCAAAGATACTTTTGAAAAAAAAATTCGAACATTTTATTAATACTTTTCTTTATTGTTATGGTTCAAAGAGAGATGATAATCAAAAAATTACACTGCATGATATATCTTCAAATGAAATGAATTTATTAATTAATCAAAATGGTGAGGCTACTAATTTTTGGGGTCGCAACGACTTAATAAATCCAGTTTATACTATTCGTTCAACCAATACAAATTGCAAAGAATTATTTGATTTTCTTGATATCGATGAAAATTTAACTGAGATTGAAAGAAAAATAAAAATTGCAGTAAATTGGATTGGTAAATCATTAAAAAACAACAATATCGATGAAGCATTCTTATATTTATTTCTTGGTCTAGAGTCTCTTTTTTCTCTAAATGAAAAGGAATTAATAAGTTCTTCTATAGCGAATCACATATCAGAAATTGTTACATTTTTGAACTCCGATTCACCCATAGATAGAATTAATATCTCCGCAAAAATAAAAAAATTATATGGGAAAAGGTCATCACTGGTTCATACGGGTGTTTGCAATGTTTCGAAAGAAGATTATTATGAATTATTAAATTTTATAAAAACAGCAATTGGAAAACTTATCGCTTTAAAAAACGATGAAATAAATCCACTTAAAACCAGTGGGGATCTTAGAAGCTGGCATAATAAAATTAAATTTAGTGGAAAATTGTAAAATTTTAACATCAATATTAAAAACGTATACATTCCTTTATCAACTTAAAACTCTAAACCCAACAGATCCTCTCAAACTTAATAATTCTTCAAGCTCTAACTCCCACTTTGAAAATCAAAAGTAACCTGATACCTTTCCCTTTTTTCTTTCAAATAAGATAGATTTATATTTAGATCGTCGCTTAACAATTGCATTTTGCAGAAAGTATTAAAAAAATGTTTTATAATCAGTTTATTTTCATTTGGTAAAAATATTTCTTTTCAAAAACAA
>CAIOKL010000128.1 GCA_903858915.1 uncultured Alphaproteobacteria bacterium
AGTTTTTGAGCGCCTTCGCGTAATTTTTTTGCTTCCAAAATATCTTCGGCAATTTTTTTTGATTGAGAATCTAAATTTTTGGCAATTTTTGGAAAAACAAACTTAATTAATAAACCAAGAAATGAGAAAAAGGCAATTGCTAACCAGAATTTTTCGTTAAACATTTTAATTTGTAATTTTGTTTTTAATAATTTGTGTTAAATCTTGAATAACCTTAGAGTTTGAAGCCTTGGAATCATCGATAAATTTTTTAATTTGACCTCGAGTTTCTTTAACTTTAACTTCAATTTTATTTTTTAATTCGACCATTGATTTGTCGCGTTGTAGATGCGATTCTTTGGTGATTTCTTCAATTTTTTGTGAATATTCGCGATTGGCTTTTTGCAAATTTTCTTGAGCTTGATTATTGATCAATTCGATTTGTTTTTCAAGTTCCTCGGCGAGACTTTTATCATTTTCGATTAAGTCGTTACGTCTAGAAATTATTGAGCGAATTCGTGGAAGAATCACAAAATGTGCTGATAAATAAAGCGCGATAAAGCATAATCCGAACCAAAAAATTTGTGCTGGATAATGTATAAAATCAAGTTGAGGCATAGTTTTAAAAATAATTTAAAGTTTGGGTTTTCGTGGTGTTGAAAAAATTAATTGGTAAATAAAACCAAGAAAGCCAAAAGAACGGCAAAAATTCCGATTGCTTCGGCTAAACCAACCGCAATGTAAATATATTTTTCGATTTTTGGAGCGGCTGAAGGATTACGCGCAATGCTATTAAAGAAAGATCCGAAAATGTTTCCGATAGCGATGGCAGAGCCCGCCATAGCGATTGATAATAAGCCGATACCGATAAATTTTAATGCAAGCATTTCCATAATTAAAGTAGTTTAAAGTTAATAAAATTTACTCATTAACCCCATAGATAAGGGAAAATTATTTGACAAATGAGCGAACGTCAAATTCCGAAATAATCTTAGTGTGATTTCATGGTTTCACCCAAATAAGCACAAACTAAGATTGCAAAAATATAGGCTTGAAGAACCGCAACAAATAGTTCGAAGCCTGTCATAATTATGCTAAATAAAAATGGTAATATTCCAAAAATTCCAAGTGAAATAATGAAGCCGGCGATCACTTTTAACAAAACGTGACCCGCGACCATATTGGCGAAAAGTCGCACCGATAAAGTGACGGGACGAATTAAGAAAGAAAAAAATTCGATCACAAAAATTAGTGGAGCCATCCAAAGCGGGACTCCGCTTGGCAAAAACATATGAATAAAACCACCAATGCCGTTGCGGATTATGGCGTAAATCGTGATTACTAAAAAACACATTAAAGCTAGAGATAAAGTTACGGCAATTTGGCTTGTCGAGGTGAAGCTGTATGGTGTCATGCCGAGGCAATTACATAATAAAATGAAGGTGAAAATGCTAAAAATTAACGGGAAGAATTTTTTGCCTTCATGGCCAATGCTTCCTTCGATTAAATTGTTGATAAAATTATAAACCGATTCGGCGATAACTTGAGTTCTGGATGGAATTAAGAGTTTTCGACTTGTGGCCCTAAGCATGAATAAAATTATTAAAGCGGTGGCAATTACCATATAAAGAGCGGAATTGGTGAAGCTTAAATTAACGTTTCCAAAGTTAAGTGGCACGATTTCGGTGATTTTAAATTGATCAA
The DNA here is from genome assembly GCA_903858915.1 of uncultured Alphaproteobacteria bacterium. Classification (GTDB taxonomy): domain Bacteria; phylum Pseudomonadota; class Alphaproteobacteria; order Rickettsiales; family UBA1997; genus CAILUF01. Next base: position 1,684 of record CAIOKL010000128.1, read on the forward strand.
GTGGACTATGTTTTTC
>CAIOKL010000129.1 GCA_903858915.1 uncultured Alphaproteobacteria bacterium
CATGTTAGATCTAGAGCGCCAATGTGGAGCGCTTATTACGCTTGCAAAAGAACTAACGCCAAATTAGTTTCAACGGTTCACGGAACTTATTCTTTAAATTTTTTATCTTGGCAAAATTTTCCACTGAAAAAATTTTATAACTCGATAATGTTTAAGGCCGATGCCGTTATTGTCGTTTCCAATTACATAAAAAATTATTTATTAAGAAATTATCAAGGAAATTTTGCGAATTTAATTGAGGTGATTCAACGAGGAGTTGAGTTGCAATATTTTAATCAAGAAAAAGTTTCAAAAAATCGCGTGATCGATTTGATAAAAAAATGGAATTTACCTGAAGATAAAAAAACCATTTTAATGCCGGCGCGCTTTACTTCGTGGAAAGGTCATGAATTTTTGATTGACTCATTGGCCAAGGTTAAAAATGATTTTTTTTGCGTGATGGTTGGCTCCGATCATGGTCATAAAAAATATCGTAAAAAAATTGAACAAAAAATCGTGAGAGATAATTTGGCGAGCAAAGTTAGAATCGTCGATGCTTTTCGCGACATGCCTGCGGCCTATCGACTTTGTCATTTAGTTGTGGCTCCAAGTGTTCGCCCCGAAGCTTTCGGTCGAGTTGCTATCGAGGCGCAAGCATCATCAAAAATTATTGTGGCAACAAAAATCGGTGGAGCTTTAGAAACGATAATTGACGACGAAACCGGCTTTTTAATTGAGCCATTTGATACGGAAGCGATGGCTAAAGCAATCGATAAAATTCTTGAAATGTCGAAAGAGGAAACTGATAAATTTGGCTTGGCGGGACGCAAAAATGTTGAAGAAAATTTTTCGAACGATTTGATGTGTCAAAAGACCATTGAAGTTTACAAGAGGCTTCTTGAACAATCAAATTAATTAAATTCCTATACGCTTTTTAATTTTTACGCACCCGAAAAATATTCGCACCATAAGCTAATCTTCAAGCGGGGCAATGATCCGAAGGCTTTTTGGTTCTATTAAAATGTAGCGATATAACTATTTTCTTAAAATCTTAGTTTTATAAATCATTTTGATTTCCTAATAATTTCCAAGACTTCTTCGTGAAGTTTTGGAGTTGCCGATGCAACAAGCCTAACATTCGATTCAAGTTTTAATTCATTGCCTTCCCAATCCGTAATAACACCGCCGGCGTTTTTAATAATTGGAATATGCGAAGCAAAATCATAAACTTTTAATCCCGGTTCAATAATTAAATCGACAAAGCCTGAAGCTAAGCATCCGTAGGCGTAACAATCGCCACCATAAACCACGCCACCAATTTTTTGATATTTTGTTAATGCGCAAATTTTTTCAAAAACTTCTTTGTTAAAATCTTTGAAAAAAAACGGCGAACTTGAGCTTAAAACTGCTTCAGAAATTTTTTGACAATTACGAGTTTTGATTTTTGCGCCGTTGAACCAAGAGCCAGAGCCTTCTATTCCAACCCATCTTTCGGAATTTATAGGTTGATTAATAATTCCAAGCAAAACTTTTCCTTGAAAAACTAACGAAATTAAATTGCCAAAAATTGGTCTTCCAACTATGAAAGAAGAGGTGCCGTCGATGGGGTCGATAATCCACACATATTCGGCATTTTCTTGATGATTGCCATATTCTTCGCCAATAATTCCGTGGGTCGGATAATTTTTAAAAATTGCTTCACGAATTTTTTCTTCAATTTCGCGATCGGCTTTGGTGACTGGAGAATCATCGTCTTTGGCGACTTCGCCATTTTCAATTCTATAATATTTTTTAGAAATTTCGGTGGCGATATCGGCAAGATAATTGGCAAAATTAATAATTTCTTGATTAAGCATAAAATTTTTCGTGAAAGTTATTTTTATTTGTCTAAAACTAATAATATTACTCAAATTTTTTTTTACCAGTTGTTAAAAAATTCGTTGCGTAAGTTGCGACATAAATTTTGATTTAAAATTAATATTGTTAAATTATGAAAGAGAGAATTGCAATAATTTCTGGATATCGTTCAGCCATGGGCAAAGCGGGCGGAGTTTTTAAAAATCTTAATGCCAGCGATCTTGGCGCCAGAGTTGCTAAAGAAGTTATTTTGCGTTCGAAAATCGATCCAAATAAAATTGATGAAGCCATTATTGGCAATGTCGCGCAACCTGCCGACTCGGCAAATATCGCGCGAGTTATTGCTTTAAAAGCTGGAGTTCCCGAAAGTGCGCCGGCTTTTACGGTGCATCGCAACTGCGCTTCGGGCATGGAAGCGTTCACGACGGGAGCTTTAAAAATCAATAGTGGTTATGGTAAATTAATGTTGGTCGGAGGCGTTGAATCGATGAGCAATATTCCGCTTTTTTACGGCAAAAAAATGACCGAAATTTTTGCGCGCCTCGCCAAAGCCAAAACTTTGTTGGAAAAAATTCAAGTTTTAAAAGATTTTCGTCCTAAATATTTAACGCCGACTGTCGGCTTGCTTCAAGGTTTGACAGACCCAATTTCAGGTTTAATTATGGGTTGCACCGCCGAAAATGTTGCGCGCGACTTACATATTTCGCGCGAAGAGCAAGATGAATTTGCTTTGCGCTCGCATCAACTCGCAGAACAAGCCATAGCCAATGGAATTTTTAAAGAAGAAATAATTCCACTTTTTAATAATGATGAAAAAAATTCAAAAATTATTGAAGAAGATGAAGGCGTTCGCAAGGGTCAAAAAATTGCAGATTTGCAAAAATTAAGACCATATTTTGAAAAAGTTGCCGGTTCGGTGACGGTTGGCAACTCCTCGCAAATCACCGATGGCGCTTGTTTCGCCTTAATTACTTCCGAAAGTAATGCGCAAAAATTACAAGCTGAAAGCGGTTGCGAAATTTTGGGTTATCTTCGTGATTTTGAATATGCTGGTCTTGATCCTTCGCGAATGGGGCTTGGACCAGTTTTTGCTTCTAAAAAATTATTTGACAGAACGGGTTTAAAATTATCCGATTTCGATTTAATTGAAATTAACGAAGCCTTTGCATCCCAAGTAATTGGCTGTGTTAAAGCTTTTGAATCTCCAGAATTTTGTCAAAAACATTTTGGTTTAAATGAAGCGCTTGGCGAAATTAATTATGATATTTTGAATGTGAATGGCGGTGCGATTGCCCTTGGGCATCCGGTCGGCATGTCGGGCGCGAGAATTTTGATTCATGCTTTGCGCGAATTAAAAAGACGCGGTAAAAATCGTGCTTTAGTGTCGATTTGTATCGGAGGCGGGCAGGGCGGTTCTTGCGTTGTTGAAGTTAATTAAAAATATTTTATTGACTTATGATTGCTTTCAACAAAAAATATCAAAATAACTCATTTTAAAAATAATTTATTTGTACCAACATTCTTAGTACAATTTAAAATATCAGAAAAATCTTTAACATC
>CAIOKL010000130.1 GCA_903858915.1 uncultured Alphaproteobacteria bacterium
TTAATAATTTTCTTATTATAATATTATTTTCATTGCCAAATTACCTTAATTTATTAATTAATTTAAAGTAATTTGGCGAGTGAAAATTTTTTTTATAAAAGCGATTTTTGCATTATTAAAAAAAACAATTTAAGAAAATAATTTTAGAAAATAGCGAAAATTAATTTATAAATAATTATGGCAAAATTATAGATTTTTGCCAAAAGTTATTTTAAAATAATTTATCTTGACGAAATGATTATTATTAGCAAAAATATAAAAATTGATTGAGTAAATTTTTTAATCTTTGTTTAAATTTGTTGTAATTTATTCTTAAAAAGCACCAATTATCTTAAAATAAATTGAATAGAAAAATTTATCGCGAGATGATGAATTTATTTTGTTTGAATTGGTTAATTTTTCGATTAAAAAACAACTAAATAAAAATTTAATCTACAAACGCGCACCCGTAGCTCAACTGGATAGAGTATCTGACTACGGATCAGAAGGTTAGAGGTTCAAATCCTCTCGGGTGCACCAAATTTTTATGTTGCGATCATGGGGAAAGAGATGGAAAATGGTAGTTTGTTAGATTGGTTAAGTGATTTTTTGCCAGATTCAGCAGCAGAAACCCCGCCACTTGCTTCGCCACCACCAGTTCTCACGACAGTTCCGCCACGATTTACTTCGCCACCAAAAGCTCCCGCACCAGCGCCACTAACTCCTGCGCAAGCTTCATCGCCACCAGCACAGACACCGGAAAGACCTTCCTCACCAACTTCAGATCCAATATTTATCGCGCCAGTTCCTTTACATTCAGCTTCATCGTCACCAGCGCAGACACCCGAAGCTCTGCCAGCTACATCAACTTTAGCGCCACCTCCAGAACCAGAATCGTTAGTTTCACCGGAACTTGCGCAAGCTTCACCAATACTCGCACCAGCTCCTAAGGAAGAGTTGCCACCAGCGCAGGCACCCGAAGCTCCATCAGCCCCTCCAAATCAACCAAAAGTGGTGTCGGCGGAATTAGTTTTTCTTGTGCAAGATTCATTAGGAGTGAAGACGACGGAATTTTATGATCGTTTTAAGAAGTCTACCGAGATAGTTCCAGATACTAAGACTCTCGAGATGGATCCAGATGCTAAGCGTCCCGAGATAGGTCCAGGGACAATATTTCCACCGGCATTTCCTGGTACAGATATATCTCCAAGATTACCGGCAGTTCCGTTAGGTCGTCAAGTGTCAACACCTCCAATTTCAACCCCTCGAACATCGCAAACCACCGAAGAAGAGGCAAAATATTTTTTTATGGCGCACAATTTGGATTTATCTGGAGAGTTACAAAAAATGTCGCAATCGACAAATCCATTACTTATGATTAGGGATGAGGGGGATGTAAATGCTTCTAGAAGTCTTGATAAAGTTACCAAAGATGTAGAAAAATCATTAAAAGCAATGAAGATTTTTGAGCATGATTTTATAAATAAAAAAATTGTTTTTATTGAGAATGTAGGTAGAAATCATTGGGAAGTTTTTGTTAAAGAGCTTGGAGAAGAGAAAGCAAAACATATAAAAATTGCAGGAGATGGAAAGTGTGGATTAACCTCGGCGATAGTTGCCTCTAGGAATTTGACTGATAGGAATTTGAATAAGAATCCAAATAAGGAAAAATATTTAGACAGATTAATAATTCCACACAATCAAAGTAATCGGGGACTTACTGTAGATATTGGAGCAATCCAAGACTCTAACTTTGAACCTTTAACGAGGAATGCGGGGCTTAATGATAAAATTAAAAAACTTGCAGTTGAAGATCATGAAGTTGATCCGAGTAATTGGCTAACTAATGATCAAACTGGAGGAATTTTAGAAATTATTGAGAATCAGGTTGGGAGCGGTAATTTTGAAAAAATAGATACACTTACAATTAACGAAGCTATATCAATTGAAAAAAAAATACATTCTCTTATATTGTCTAGGGAGGAATCTGTAAATTTTGCTTCTTGTCCAGTTAATCAGCAAATAATTGAAGGAAGGTCAAAAAGCGCTTACGGAGATTTTTCTTCGATTTTCCCCGAAGATCAAGATGATCAAATTTTTTTGTTTAATGATCCAGAATATGTTAAAAATATCACCAAAATAGTAAAGAAATATCTTGATGATTTGAAAGATCTTGATGATTTGAATGAGCCAAATCAAGCTGTTAATACAGAAAGAAAGGAAAAAGTTCAGGATTTTATTAAGAGCGCCTTAGCTTCAAGAAATTTTACTCCTGAACAAAAAAAATCATTAAAAGAAGGTGAAAAAATAGAAACATATTCACAAGAATTTTTGGGATTACAAGTGAGTATCGATCAACAATTTAATGCAGATATAGAAGAAGCTTTGCGAAGAAGTCTTTTTATAAGAGAAACAATAGATAAAATTGATGATCAAATCAGTTTTTTAAGTGGAGAAACAGTTGATCCCGCTAAAATAAATTTTAATTTTTTAAAATTTGATTCGGAACAAAAAAAAGAAGATTCGGAATTGGATCCAAAACAAAAAAAAGAAGATTTACAAAAAAAAGAAGATTTTTTTTCAGACAAAGAGGGTTTAGATAAGTGGAAAAGATTTATAAATGTTTGTTTTGATAAGCTTCCCAATATTAAAAAAGAACTGAATAAAGAATCATATAATGAACTTGTAAAGCATCTTAGGCAATCAATTTCCCAGGCCAATGAATATTTGACAACACAAGAAAGGATTGATTTTAAAACGGCATTTAAAAGAAAATTTAAGCAAGAACTATCGCTACCATCTCAACCTAAAGAAGATTCTGAATCGCTAGATAAAAAAAATCCAAAAACAGAATTAGCAAAATATTTTTATAGCGAATTAGAAGGTAAAGAAGATGAATTTATAAAGATGCGAAGAGAAGCATTTAAAAGTAAAGAAGCATTGAGTTTTAGGGGTAAAATTGATTGTTTAATTGAAAAAATAACAGCGGATAGTGACGGTGATTTTAAGAAGCTAAAGCTAACAGCGGATAGTGACGGTGATTTTAAGAAGCTAAAGCCTTATTTTTTAAAGAGGGGCGGGGCTGAAGAAAAGAGGGTTGTTGATGAAATAGAGCCAAAATTATTGGACATCTTGACTCCGGATGAATTTAAAGAAAAGCCCAGAGATGTTTATAATGGATGGGGGGAAAAGATAGAAATTAGAACGGATTTAAAAGGAGAGACAAGATTATTTTTAAAAGACCAAACGGGATATTTAGAAGTTGAGTCGATAATGGTTGAAGGTGAAGATAAATTAAAAGAAATCATGCAAAATAATAAGCATGATTTAATAGCTAGAGAGGTTGTGCATTTTTTTAGAACTCAAGAAAAAAGCGTTAACATCAAATTTATAGGTGGAGAGGAGAAAACTTTAGAACAGCAAGATAAGAAATTTATAAAGGCAGACGAAGCTGGGAATTTTAAAGATTTTGCCGAGCCTGATGATGATTCCAAAGAAAAATCCGAGCTTGAGATGTTGAAAAAAGATATAGAAGAAGGAACTGGTAGAGTGGACGATTCAAAAGCTTCCAAACCTTCAAAACTCATGACGACTCCAGCAAAAAATCCTAGTGAAATGAAAGAAGAAGCGCAAAAAATAATGAATCATATAAAAGAAAGATTTGATCAGTTGGAAGTATTGTTAAGAGATAATATAGATGAAAATAGTGATGTAAAAGGAATGGTAAGAGCTTACCAACAAAATGTATTTCCGGCTGCTCAAGATCAGCAACAACCCAAAACTAAAACCAAATTAATTATTGTTATTCCAGGAGATGAGAATGGAAGAATAGGTCTCGGAACTGGACTTGCGGTTGGTCAATGGAAGGAATGGGCAAAGCAAGCTGGTTACCAAGAAAAATATGGCGAAATTCATCATGAAAAAATGATAGACTTAATTAAAACCAGAGTTGAGAGATTGAAAGAAATTGACAAACTTCATGGCGGTGGCAAAAGAGCTGGACATCTGCAATTTGGAAATGTTGGCGAAGGTGTTACTGATTTTTCGGCGCAATTTCCAATTGGTAAAGCGAGTCTTCAAGATTTTGTGGACATTTACGGAGCGGAGAATGCGAAAGAAAAGTTAGGAGTATCGGGAGTGGCGGGGGAAGTGACAAATATTGAAAATTTTAATGTTATCCATGTTTGGGGAGCGAATGCCAAAAATTGGAATGAAGGTGATCAAGAAAGAATTGGGGGAGGTGGTCAAGCCAGTGCAATGGGAACTCAAAAAGAGGGGGTTTTTGGAATTGTAACTACTCCGATTGAGGGATTTAAAGATATGGAAGCTGAAAAATGCAAAACCTATGGTGGCACAAAAAAAGCTGTATCTGATACTGTGGCTAAATCAGCGGATGGTGTTGTTCGTGTTGGAGGTGGTCGCTAATAAGCGCAACCAAGACATTCAAGCGCTGAAATAAAATTTTCGTTCCAAAAATTTTCTAAAACTCTGCAAACCAAAACAAAAAATTCCAAAAAAGACAATTTCTTAATTTTGTTTTTATACTAAAAATTTATAAATTTTTTAAATAAAATATCAATAATAATGAAGGAGTGATTCTTGCGGTTGAAAGCTTACAAGATCGCCATTTTAATTTATGCCAAATCCCATTTTTATCTCAAAATATGCAGTTAGAATTTAACCAATTTAACAAAATTTAAAAATGATATTATGATAATCATCGCAAAAATAATCGATTTAAATGTTGCTAATGATTACATATCCTTTGAGGATTCTAAATCGACAACTTGTTTTGCCGATATGCCCAAATTATCTCGCGTCATCAAGCCAGATAAGCGATTGCGATTGGCGTAACTCAGCGCGCCCGTAGCAAAAATTGCAACCGCAATGCCTAAATAATTAGCGATTTTGGAAGCTAGCGAATCTTCATTTGGCGCTTTGGGTGCGTCATCGGAATTTGCGCTCGCAATTTTTTCAGCGGAAGAAATTTTATCGTCATTAAGTAATTTTGATTCAGTAAGTATTCGCGAATCAGCCTCACCGATTTTGCTATATTTATCAAAAATAATTTCACGATTTTGATTTAGGCCAAGAATGCTAAAACCATCTTTGTTTACTAATTCTTTTACATCTTTTAATTCATTTTCACCAATTTTAATTTTTGGATTTTCTCCGGCTAAAATCATCATTGAATTCACTATCCCAGTTTCTTGAGACATCAGCATTATCGCATGCGCGCCGTCCATTGTTTTGGAAGATTCGCATTGATATAAATTAGCAGTTTTGCAATAAGCTAGCGCATCATTTGCGCTCATTAGAACGATTCTAAAATTTTTATCAAAAATTTCGGGCGAGATTTTGACGATATTATCAAACTTTGCATCAGGATTGTAAGATGAAAGCGCTCCTAGAGTTTCTAAATCTAACTCGCTAACCAAATCTTGTTTTATTTGAGGTTCTCTGCCAAAAATTTTCATATATTGTTCGAATAAATTCTGGTCGGTTGCGGTAAAGCCAATAAGCGGAATAATGTTGTTGGCGACTAGTTGGTTTTGATTGTCGGGGCGTTGCGCCATCGGTAATAAATAAGACATATGCGACGGCGCCTCTAAATCAGCATGACCCATCGGGTGTTGAAATAAAAAAATATGACCGAATTCATGACTAAGTATTGAGGTAAAGCTTTTTCCCAATTCAGCTTCATCTATTGCGATAAAACTTTCTTTGGCGCCAAGTCCGAAAAGATTAGAGCCGTCAGCTCTTGCCGAACCAATGCCGTCAACTAAATTGACATGAAGCGTAAAATCAACGGCATCATCTTTGAGCATTTCTGGCGTTACGAATTTTATATTATATCTACCAAAATATTCATTACCAATTTTTACTGTTTCGCGTTGAATTTCATCAATTTTTTCTGGGCTTAATTTTGAAGAAGTTGATACTTTATCGCTAATGCTTTGAAACTGTAAGCCCTTGGGAATATTGACCGTATCGGCATTTATTTTTATCACGATCTCTTTTTTGGAGGTCATTTTTTCGTAAAATTCTTGCGAAGAAATTCCGCTATTAGCAATCAAACCGTGAAGACCTTCATCCATTGAATCTAAATTTAAAGAATTAGCGCCCAAGGCTTGTCCAGTGCGGACGCCCTGATTATCAAAAAATTCTAGAGTTGCGCCAGTAAAGTCGATTCCGCGAACCGAAGGTGCGTATAAAGTTGTGTCTTTATCTCTTCCGCCTTGATTTATTCTAAGGGAGGCGTTAGTAAAATCCGATCCCGAAAAATCCGAATCATAAGCAAAAAAATTTGCAAATTTAACTCCCGAAAAATTAGCATTTGTAACTTTTAAAATTTGCGGTTTTTGAATTTCTTTTGAAGTTAAATCGATCGATTGTTGAATTTCCTGCGCACTTTTTTGAGCGCCGTCTAATCTCAAGCGCTTAATCACTTCATAATCATCAAAAGTGCTAATATTATTTATTGAAAGTTGAAATTGATCGATTAATTCAACCAAATTTTCCACATTTTTTTTATAAAAATAACTACCAAATTGAACATTACTTTGAGTGGTTTTGCTCCAATCCGAACCTTCCAAATTGCAGTTATTATCAAATGTGACGGAGGTCATTGACGGAATTTTGGCGCCACTAAAATTTGAATTTTTAAAAATTAAATTATTTAAATTAAATGCGCTAAGATCCATGCCTGAAAAATCAATTCCATCGATTTCACCTTCAACCCCAAAAATCTTCGCGCCACTTATTTTGTAAACTTCTTTTTGAGACTCTATATATTTTTTTAATTCTTCGGGCGATAATTTTTTTAAGGTAATTTCTGGCTGAGATTTTTCGGGTATTTTTTCTGCAATTGGTTTTGGTGAATCAGCTTTGGAAGCTCTTTCCTCGGGGCTTGGTTGATGAGTAAATTTTCTTGTTGCTTTGAATTCCTCGAGTTCTTTTTTAGAAATTGGAGTTTTGCTGAAAGCGCCAGCAATTTTGTTGTTTCTGCCTTGATTTTCTCTATATTTACCGCGCTCTTCTAAGCGAAGAGTTTCGGTGGTTTTTTTTGTTTGCGCTAAATGCAAAACAAACTGAGTAAGAAGCAAATTTCCATCCACGGACAATTGAGCTTGGTTAGAAAAATTTTGAGTTTGAGATTTTTGAGAATCGGGATTTCCGTTGGTGGAACTAGTAAAATTGGCAATTTGCATTAGCAAAATATTTGAAATTATTATTACCGCTCGATAATTGCGAGAAACTTGAATATTCGGGCTTAAGCTACTCTATCAAGGCTTTGAATTTCGTGAAATAATTATATTAAGAATAGCGCAAAAATATTTCTTTATAATATCAAAACTCACTCACTTTTATAACTTTTTTTAAAATAGAATGTCAATGAATTTGTTTGGATTTATAATTCCCATGAAGCCTTGAAAATAAAGGCTATAATTGAGATTATGAAACTTATTTATAAAATTATGATTTTTTATTTTGAATTAATTTAGAGCATTGTTTAATAATATAGTTTTAAAATTTCTAAAGAAGAATGACGAAGATTGCATTACTTAAATTTAAATTTTAGGAAATAGTTTTAATTTATTTTCTAAACAATATATTGCCAAATATTTAAAATAAAAATTGACATTCGTGATATATAAAAAATATGTCTAAAACTAAGGACAGCGCGGTTAAAAAATTATTCGTAGATGACAACGAAGATTCGTCATCGTTAGTTTTGTCCGAAGATTCTGGAGATGAAGGTTTGGGGAGAATCAAAAAAGATATCGTCAGAAATAAGCGCTTCAGCGTTATGATTAATTATGATGAAAAAGATGTTCCGATATTAAATGTAATTCCTTCCTCTTGGAGATATGAAACAAAGCTTGGCGATGAGCAAGGAGACCATGTGATTGCTTATTGCCTTATCATTGAAAGCGTCGCGAGTTTCGGGGGTGGGGATATAAAAAAAATACCCCAATTATTTTACGAATTTGTAAGAAATGTTATTCCCGAATATAGCGATGATTTCGAAGATTCTAAAACTAAAATTGAAGAAAAATTAAATGAATTCAGGGTTGTTAGGAAAAATGCTACGGCGGGTTTGAGGTCGGGAGGATTCGATGTCGATTCGGTAAAAAAATCGCTCAAAAAAAGTGAAATTGAATTGGTCGCTAGGCATTTAGAAGGCGTTGCGGATAAATTTGTTGAGGCGCTAAATTCTTTGGAGGATGCCTCTTTTTCTAGATTTAGAAAGGAAGGAATATCGGAGAGTTTAAGTAAAGAAGTTGCCTTGATGACAATAAATTCTTTTAAAGAAGAGGAGGGTAAGGATTATGAAGAATTTTGTAAGGTTATAGAAAAGGCGATTGAAGATGGCGATGATCATAAAAAAATTGCCGAAACGCTAACAAATTTTAAGACCCCAGATTCAATAGAAAGATCAAAAAAAAGCGTCGTAAAACAAGCCGTTACGCTTAAAAGTGTAGAGAATTTTTTAGAAAAAATTTATCCAAAAGCGCGTTATCACGAAGGAAGCGCCATGAAGGCGCTGAGGGCTTGGTCTGAAAAAATTATACATGATGATGATATCATTACCGCTAAGGATGCGATTGAAATTGGAAAAAAATGCTCGGCTTTATTTGATTATCGTTATACCAAAAAAACGGAAGATGCCGAAGATTCTTCGAAAGGCTCTGCCAAAAAATTAAAAGCAAAAAAAGGTGAAACCAAAGAGGAGGCGGGTGAAAGATTTTTTAAAATAAATAAAGATAATGAAGATACATTTTGTAAGGCAGTGGCGCGTTTGATTATATTAGTTTTTTCTGCTTTTCGAGGCTTAAATGAACTCGAATTTTCGCTTAAAAATGATTTATATTCGAGTTTTTTAAAGCAAATTTTGATGGATCAATATTGGATCTTGCATAAAGTGAAAAATGAAAATGGTGAAGAGGAAAATCTAAATGTGACAACATTAAAAGCTAAAATCAGCGAACACGCATCGTTAGATTTTGTTAATAATAAATTCAGAATGATTAATAAAAACAGATTTATTGTTGAGAATTCTGGTAAAAGTATTAATGAAAAAATAGATTTCGCGCTTACGCAATGGCGAGAAGGCGTTGAGGGGAAAAAAAATATATCGAGTTTTGATTATAAATTTCTTTTAAATTTTTTTACGGAAAAAAAAGATTCATTAACCATTACTCAAAAGGAAGAAATTACCAACATAGTTTTTAAAACTTTAAAAAGTAAATCACAAAAATTTAATGAAGATTGCGAAAATTTATTTTCTTTTTTTGTTGAAAAAGAGGTGGTCGATTGCGATGCATGTTTTGGCGAAGATTCTTTATTAATAATGGCTGGCTTTGCCGGCTATAGAAAAACCGTCAATAATATTTTAGCGAAATGCTCGGATGAAACTTTAAATAAAAAATGCACTAAGGGAGCCAGTGCTTTAATGTTAACAATGAATCATTTGTGGCATGATGAGTCTTGTGATATCATTAAAAGATCTAACGCGGAATCGCTAGAGAGCGTATATGAATATAAAGATGAAAAAATAAAAATCGAAGATCTTATCAAGCGATTTTCTGAAAAAACAGAAAGAGATGATTTAACTAATTTAATTGATAAAATCAAAAAAAAGAGCGATTTTTCAATGAAAGAATTAGTCCATGCAATTAATAAAATAGACTCGCCTTCGCCAGTTATTTCTGATTTACAATCGAGTAAAAAAATATCTTCAAATTCCGCTTCAAAATAAAGAAAATCTATGGTTACTTTTATTTCTCCAACTAAAAAAACTCGTCAAGCTTGCGGGGTTATTTGCGTTAAAAAAATAGCCATTTAAAAAAAGGAACCTGGTACCTTTTTTTGTAAATCTTGCAACGCATACGGGCTCATCACCCTCCACTTGCGGGAGGGTAAAATTTTCTGCAAGAAAATTTTGGGAGGGGGTCAGAAACTAAAGAAATTAATGGCATTTTATTCGCAGTTTATTAGCATTAACTCTACCAATAAATTTAAGAATAAATAACATGATATTTACGCCGAAATTCCAGATTACGACAACCATTTCAAAAAGCTTGATGACCATCGAGGCAAATAAAGAGGTGGTAAATAGCCTTCCGATAACGCCTAAAATTTTAGCGTCTCTCAGGGAAAGTGCCAAGCTAATCACTACTCATTATTCAACGATGATTGAAGGTAATAAATTAAATGAAAAAGAAATTTTTAAAGTCATTAATCATAAAAAAATAAAACCAAAACAACGCGATGAAAAAGAGGTTTTGGGTTATTACTCAGCTCTAGAGTATGTTCATCAAATTGCCGATAAAAACCCACTTTTAAACGAGAAAATTATCCAAACTATTCATGCGATTGTAATGAGCTCTGGAAATCCAAAAGCCAAGCCAACCAAATATCGCGATGGTCAAAATGTTATTCGAGATAGTTCAAGTGGTGCTATAGTTTATATGCCACCAGAGGCAAAAGATGTGCCGGTTTTTATGTTAGAAATGACAAATTGGATCAACAAAGAATTGGCAAAAAAAGACTTACCTCTTCCGATCATTGCCTCAATCGCTCATTACCAATTCGCCACCATTCACCCTTATTATGACGGCAATGGAAGAACTGCGCGACTTCTTACAACTTTGATTCTTCACCTCAGTGGTTATGGCTTAAAAGGCATTTATTGCTTGGAAGAATATTACGCCAAGGATTTGAGTTCTTACTACCAAGCTTTGAGCATCGGCAATCATCATAATTTTTATATGGGAAGAGCCGAGAGCGACATTACCAGCTTCATTGAATATTTTTGCGTCGGAATGGCAAAGGCTTTTGAAAGCGTTAGAAAAAATATTGTCGCTAACCTTCAAAATAAAGATTCATCAACCGATAAATTAGATTTACTTTATCACTTAGACGAAAGACAAAAACGCGCTTTAGACTTATTTTTAACAAAACTACTTTGAGCCAACGCAGAGGGAACAGGCAAAGGCGAAACAACGGGAATATCGGGCTTAACAACATTAACGTCATCACTTTTACTTGCTTTACCAAAAAGTATATATAAAAACAAAGCGAAAGAGGCGACAATAGAAACGAGAGGAAA
>CAIOKL010000131.1 GCA_903858915.1 uncultured Alphaproteobacteria bacterium
ACACAGGCGAAGACACTCTTTCCCTACACGACGCTCTTCCGATCTTTCCAAGTTTTTCTAAAAATTTAGAATCACGCGGAGAAGTGCTGTTTGTAGCAAGAATACGATAATATGGGAGGTTTGTTCTGCCCCCACGAGAAAGACGAATTTTAATCATTTTTTAAAAATTTTTTACTTATAGATAGTTTAGAAATATGGCAAATCATAAAATAAATAAATTCAATTGCAAGTGCGATTTTTTATTGCCCAAACAACACCAATTCAACTTAATAAATTATTCAGTTACCAAATTTTTTATAATATTTTATTCAAGAGTGGTAATGCCATTATTTTCAGCGCTACATTTATTCAAAACTCTTGAAGCTCTAGCAATTGAATTGGTCAAATAATAATCATAATTTTTTGCCAATAATTTTGATTCTTCAAAATTAAATTTTAAATTATCGTTAGTTATTTTTAAGAAGGACGCATCGCCACTATTTATTTTATCAATTCTCGAGAGAATTTTATATTCCTCATCAAGTTTTGATAATAATTCATGATAATTTTTGAAACCTAAATCAAGATTAAGTTTTTGAGCTATTTCGCAAATAATTTCATAATCAATTTTTGATTCTCCAACTCCAAAAACTACTCTTCGAGCCTTTTGAATTCTGCCTTCGAGATTGGTATATAATCCATCTTTTTCAACAAAATTACAAGTTGGGAAAATTATATCGGCAATTTTAACGGCGCTATCGCCATTAGAGCCAAAATAAACCACAAAGCAATTTTGCAATTTTGAAAAGTCAATTTCATCATCAACATTTTGCAAAAATAATAATTTAATTTCGCCATTTTGCGCTTGCTCAATTATTTCTTGAGTCGATTTTTTGCCAACAAAATCAAGCTCCAAACCGTTAATCAATCCCGAAGATTTTGCTAAAAAATTGAAACCATTCCAATCGTCGCGAAGCATATTAAATTTCGTGGCAATGGCCTTGCATAATTGAATAATTTCGGCGCCATCTTTGCGAGAAGCCACATCTTCGCCAATAATCAACATATTATTTTTGGCTTGTTGCAACGATTCACAAAATGGATTTTTACCATCTAAAATTGATTGTAAAATTTTTACATCATCACCTAGAACTTGATGATTGTAGGTCAGATCAACATTTTCTCCAATCGAAGCAATTTTAATTTTTTTCGATAAGAATCTTTTTCTCAAGCGCGCATTAAGAATTGGCGCATCTTTGCGCGGGTTAACCCCAATCAACAAACAACTATCGGCTTCGTCAATTTTCGCAATTGAAGTGTTGAACAAAAATTCATTTTTATTTTTAGAATCAAGCTTTTGCGAATTTAAGCGACAATCAATATTTTCAACACCCAAAGCTTGCATGAATTTTTTCAAAGCAAAAATGTCTTCGAGCGATGATAATTGCCCCGTCAAAGCACCGATTTGATTAGGCTGAATTTGACTAATTTGTTTTTTTATTTCTTGATAACAATCTTCAAAATTTGCTGAAATTAATTTTCCATTAACTTTCAAATAAGGCTTGTCTAAGCGTTGATATTTGAAGCCTTCGTAACAAAAACGCGTTTTATCAGAAATCCATTCTTCGTTAATTTCTTCATTTAAACGCGGTAAAATTCTCATAATTTCAAGACCGCGCGAATCAACGCGGATGTTGCTTCCAACCGCATCCATAATATCGATGGTTTCGGTTTTTTTCAATTCCCAACTGCGCGCTTTAAAAGCATAAGGCTTAGAGGTTAAAGCTCCGACCGGACATAAATCGATAACATTTCCCGACAATTCTGAACTTACATTTTTCTCGAGATAAGTGGTAATTTCCATGCCTTCGCCACGATTTACCGCTCCTAATTCACAAGTGCCGGCAACATCTTCGATGAAGCGCACACAACGCGTGCAATGAATGCAACGAGTCATTTGCGTTTTAATCAACGGCCCCATATTTTTATCTTTAACCGCCCTTTTATGTTCGTGATAAGCGCTTTCGCCTTTGCCATATTGATAAGCCTGATCTTGCAAATCGCACTCTCCGGCTTGGTCACAAATTGGACAATCAAGCGGATGATTGGCAAGTAAAAATTCCATAACACCTTCACGAGCTTTTTTGACCATCGGCGTGTCGGTAAAAATTTGCATATTTTCATTCACCGGCATTGCGCACGAAGCGACGGGCTTAGGCGGACCGCCCGCCACTTCAACTAAACACATGCGACAATTTCCCGCAATTGCTAATCTTTCGTGATAACAAAAACGCGGAATTTCGATACCCGCAATTTCGCAAGCTTGAATAATTGTGATACCCTGAGGAACTTCGTGGCTATTGCCGTTAATTGATATTTTTACCATGAAAAAATATAAATTTTAATTGAGTTTTTAAGTATAATATTTTGGTAAATTAAAAAAATTTTGATTTAAAATTTACCAATTTTTTAATTTAAAAAAATTTTAAATTAAATATAAAATTTTATGAAAAAATTAACGATTAAAACGGAATTTCATCGTCATTTTCTTCAATTACAACTTCAGAATTTTTGCGACTTGCTGAACTATTTCCAGAATTATTTGCATAATTTTCTGAAGAGCCACCGCCAGCGCGATCTTTAGAATCAAGAATTTGCAAAGTAGAATTATAATTTTGCAAAACTACTTCGGTGGTATATTTTTCGACACCTTGGCTGTCAGTCCATTTGCGAGTTTGCAAAGAGCCTTCCAAATAAACTTTAGCACCTTTTTTCAAATAGCTTTTGGCAATTCCCACCAAACCTTGTGAAAAAATTACGATGCGATGCCACTCGGTTTTATCTTTTTTTTCTCCGGTGCTTTTATCTTTCCAGCTATCCGAAGTTGCTATAGAAAAACTGGCGATCTCGCGACCGTCTTGGGTTGAGCGAATTTCTGGATCTTGACCCAAATTGCCCACTAAAATTACTTTATTTATCGACATAAAATTAAATTTTGAATTAATAATGCGGTTGCTTAGCGAAAACTATAATTTAAAAAAAATTAAAAACTAGCATCAATTTTAGTTAAAATAAAATCTAAAAAAACTAGTTGCAAAAATTAATTACTTTCTAAAATAGGGTTAATATCAAATCCTATTTTTAAAATATTTAATTTAAAAATGCGTTTTGATATTTTAACTTAAAATCTATTTAAACCAAATTAAGCTAAATTTTTATGAAAAAAATTTTAAAATTTTTTACAGTCTTTAATATAATTCTTTGTTTTATGAATGAATCTATTGCTCAAAATAAAAAAATCGATAATCCTGAAAATACTTTATATATCGATTTAAAAGCTGGTCGCGTTGTTATTGAACTTCTGCCCAATATCGCTCCGAATCATGTTAATCGCATCAAAACTTTAGCGCGCCAAAAATTTTATGACGGAATTTTCTTTCATCGCGTAATTGATGGCTTTATGGCTCAAACTGGCGACCCAACTGGCACAGGCATGGGCGGTAGCAAATTACCAGATTTACGCGCTGAATTTTCTGACGAACCGCATGTACGCGGAACTCTTTCGATGGCTCGCGCTTCTGATCCAAACAGCGCCAATAGTCAATTTTTTATCGTAACCAAAGATTCTAGATTTCTCGATAATCAATACACGGTTTTCGGTCGCGTAATCAAAGGCATGGAATTTGTTGATAAAATTAAAAAAGGTGATGGCGCAAATGGTAAAGTAAGTAATCCAGACGCTATGTTAAAAGTTCGCGTTGCTTCCGACGAAAAATAAAATTTTTCAATTTAAAAATAAATAAATTAACCGCCATCAAAAAATGGCGGTTTTTTTATGCTTTTTCATAAATTTTTAACGCAAATATAAGTTTTATTTTTATAAAATTATTAT
>CAIOKL010000132.1 GCA_903858915.1 uncultured Alphaproteobacteria bacterium
AATCTTTAATATGCTATTGCAAAACTTAATAAAGTCTACAATTGTTTCATATGATTTTGGATTTAATGGCTTGTCACAAATAATCTTTAACTTTTTCTTTTCGAGTAAGGTTTCGATGGTATTTTTGCAATTTAAATAGCGTTCACGCGAGTTACAGTCTGAAGCCGTAAGAAGAATTTGCGCCACATTAAAATTTAACTTTCCGAAATAATTTTTGTAAAGGCTCATCAATTCAATTTGCCCAACCGAAGCGCAGGCTTGCTTTTCTTGCAATGTAAGTTTTTTATTTTTGATATTTAAAATATTTCTACCCAACGCCACCGCGCCCGAACTGACAATTACAACGGTGGTTTTTTCATCAATAATTTTAGCAATATTTTGCGATAAATTTTCGAGCCATTTATTTCTTACCAAACCTTCTTCCACAAGCAACGAAGAGCCAATTTTTATAACGATTTTATTGTATTTTTGTGATTTTATTTCCATATTTTATTATCAATTTTCAAGACCTTGTTCTTTGCGAGCTTTTTCAACTTGCGCTTTGTAAAGCAAATTTTGCAAAAGGGGCAAAGGATAAGGTTTAAAGTCTCCCGACCCTCTTAAAACATAAATCCCCACCGAACGATTAATTTGATTTTTTATGTCATCGCTGGCGATAATATCGGGGAAATCTTCGCTTTCAATGCGTTCTTCGATCGAATTTTCATCAACACCATTTTTTACTAAATAATTTTTAACAACATTAATGCGATTTATGATTAAAGTTTTATTTTGCGAAAGCTTGATAGCGTTGTCTGGATTGGCAGTAATCAAAATTTTAAATTTTCCCTTGAGCAAATTTAAATAATCAATAATTTCAATCATGGATTTATTTGCCTTATCGCTCAAAAGATAATTTTCGGCATCAAAAATAATTTCAAACCTAGAAAACTCAGGCTCGACAATTTGCACATCAGGAATTTTATTTTTTTTATTCTCCTCAAGATAAATTTTAATTTCGTCAATTAATTTTCCAAAATTTACGCGACAATGCGATAGTTCATCGGCCATAAAAATTGCCTTCGATTCCTTTGAAGCCCAACAATCGTAAAGATAAGATAAATGCGCCATTTGAATGGGCATTTGATAAATTAAAGCTTGATTATTGAGAAGAATTTCAAGTTCTTTTTGCATTAAAATTAACTCTTCGATTCTTGATCTATCAGCCTCCCACTCTAAAGGATTTTCAGGAATAAAAGCGCCTCCATTAACTATATCAAGCCCTTTTTTTGCAAAATGATCTGAGGCTTTTAGATCATTGACTACAATTAATTTTCTTGAAAAATCAAGATATTCTAAGGCTAAATATGATTCATATCCACCATTAGATTTAAGGCTTGGCTCTAAGGTTTCAAGAATTTGTTGATTAGATATTTTTGCGCAAGAAAAAGCTAAAAATAAAATCGTTAATAAAGATGTATTTAAGAAAATTCTGAATTTCATTTATAAAAATTATTTTAAATCATTCTTTGAATTTATTTGTAAAAATTTCTAAAAACAACAAAAATAATTTTTATAAATTTATTTGAAAAATTCTAATAAAAATCGGCTTTTCCACTAGATATATCATACATTGCGCCAACAATGATTATTTTTTCATCTTTTACCAAATCGCGAACTATTTTGCTTTTTTTAGGAATATTTTTTAAAACATTCTTAACATTTTCTTTCGAAACCAATTCAACAAAATCTGAAGATTTTACATCTACCTTTCCTAGTTTAGAAACCTCTTTGACCACGACTCGAATTTTTTTCAATAAACCCGCAAGATTGCCCATTTTAACATGATTGCAAGCACCTTTTATGGCACCGCATTCACTATGTCCAAGCACCATTACCAATTTTGCACCCGCCACTTTACAAGCGAATTCCATGCTTCCGAGAATATCTTCATTGAGAATATTTCCGGCAATTCGGCACGAAAAAATATCGCCGAGACCTTGATCGAAAATTAATTCCGCCGAAGTTCGAGAGTCGATGCAACTTAGAATGAAGGCAAACGGATATTGTTCGTCGGAAGTATCGTTGACTTGTTGCAACAAATTGCGATTCATTTTTAAATTAGTTACGAAACGATGATTGCCGTCTTTGAGCATTTGTAAAGCCGACTCCGGCGTGAGTCCGTCACGCATATTCCTAGTTAAAGTAACCATAAATTATATTTTATTAATTGTTATACCTTTCAAAGTAAGTTGAATATTTTTAGATTTAGCATTGGCTTGAAAATCGCGTAAAATTTCGTAAACATCAAAATCAATAATTTTTGATTTCGATCCGTCGATTATAACATTAGAATTTTCGGGAATAGCCTTTAGAACCTGCAAAATAGCGCCTTTGTTCAAAAAAGAAACCTCTTCCGCCAAAGTAATTAAGTGTGAATTTTTTTGTTGATTATCGACAATATTTTCGTAAGCATTTCTAAAATTATTAATCAAAATAAAGATTATCGAGATCATAATTCCAAGAATTACACCCTTCAATAAATCAAAAGCAAGCATGCCAATAATTGTTATTAAAAATGGCATAAATTGCTCGCGTCCCAACTTAAAAACTTTGATAAATATTTTTGGATTAGCCAGTTTATAACCTACAACCAAAAGGATACAAGCCAAGCTGGCATAAGGAATCATATTTAAAATATTGGGAATCGCGATAGCGCAAATCATCAATAAAATTCCGTGAAAAATTGCTGAATTTTTACTTTTGGCGCCGAATGAAATATTGGCACTACTGCGCACAATCACTTGAGTAATCGGCAATCCGCCAATCAATCCCGAAACTAAATTGCCGAAACCTTGCGCTTTAAGTTCACGATTGGTCGGCGTAATGCGTTTTAAATTATCAAGTTTATCGGTCGCCTCAACGCACAATAAAGTCTCGATACTCGCTACAATCGCCAGCACCGCGCCCATTAAATAAATTTGCGGATTGCGCAACATTTCGAAATCTGGAAAAATAAAATTATCCAAAAAATTACTCATATTTTCTGAAACGGGAATTTGCACAATTTGATGATCTGCCAAATCAACAAAATTACTCATCAAAATTCCAAAAATCACAACAACCAAAGGACCTTGAATCAGTTTAAATATTTTGTATTTCTTCATCAAAAAATTATCCCAAATCACCAAAATTGCGATTGAAATCAAAGAAATAATCATGGCAATTGGCGTAATGTTATTGATGGTTTCTTGCAAAGTTGTGATTGCGCCATTATCGATAAATTCTTCAAAATCGGTTGCGACAGAATTATCGTAACCAACGGCGTGAGGAATTTGTTTTATGATAATCATCAAGCCGATTCCGACGAGCATTCCCCTAATTACCGATGATGGGAAATAATATGCAATCGAGCCGAGTCGCAAATAGCCCATAATAATTTGCAATATGCCGGCAATACAAACCGCCACTAAGAAGCCTTGATAAGAGCCGATTGTGGCGATATAGCCGAAAACGATTACCGCTAAACCAGCCGCCGGACCGCTTACACCAAGTTGCGAACCACTTAAGGCGCCGGCAACAATTCCGCCAATTACGCCGGAAATTATTCCCGAAAATAATGGCGCGCCCGACGCCAAAGCGATACCGAGGCACAATGGTAAGGCAACAAAAAATACCACGACACTTGCGGGCAAGTCGTAACGAATATTTTTGAATAAATTTTTCATGAATTTTAGAAATTGTAATTACTAAGAAATAAAGGTGATTTATTTTAGCAATTATTTGGAGGAGAAGTTGGAACTTCGCAGATGAAATCTTGGCAGAATGAAGATTTTGTAGAAAAATTAAAACTCGAAAAGCCTTTAAAAGCAAAATTGATATCGAACGCCTCACCAAGATAGTCTAGCTTGGATTTATCATTTTTTTCGGATTCATTTTCGATTTCAGATTCAAATTCAAAATTGGCGAATTGATCTAAATCGGCGGAATTTGAATTTATTGATACAAAATTCAGCGC
>CAIOKL010000133.1 GCA_903858915.1 uncultured Alphaproteobacteria bacterium
AAAAACAAAGAGCGATTGCTCAAGCTATT
Source organism: uncultured Alphaproteobacteria bacterium (assembly GCA_903858915.1). GTDB lineage: Bacteria > Pseudomonadota > Alphaproteobacteria > Rickettsiales > UBA1997 > CAILUF01. The sequence goes on from CAIOKL010000133.1 coordinate 30, forward strand.
AAAAGAGCTCGCAATTTAGCTTTAATTTCTCCAATTAAAAAAGACGCAACTTCTAACTAATTTATAAAATGAAAGTTATCCTTATTGATGCATTACCAAAGCTTGGCAAAATCGGCGACATCGTTGTCGTTAAAAATGGTTACGCCAAAAACTTTTTAATTCCAAACAAAAAAGCAATTTGCTTTACCGAAGAAAATTACAAAGCTTTTGAAGGTAAAAAACACGAATTCGAACAAGAAAGTGTAAAAAGATTAGAGGGTGCTTCTAAAATAAAAGCTTTGACCGAAGGAAAAAACATTATCATTATTGAAAATGCTTCAGATGACGGTAGATTATATGGCTCAGTAAATTCATCTCTTATCGCTAGCAAAATCAATGAATTAATTGGTGAAAAATTAGTTGAAAAAAGTGCAATTTTCTTGAATAAACCTATCAAAGAAATCGGTATTTATGAAGCTAAACTCGCACTTCACTCTGATTTGGCAATATCTGTTAAATTGGTGGTTAGTCGCAGTGAATCTGAAGCTCAAGCCTTGTTAAATCCCAAAAAACCAGCTAAAGCTAAAGAAGAAAGTGAATCATCATCAGAAGAAAATTCTGACGCAGAAAGCGCTCCAAAAAAACCTCGCAAAAAGAAAGAAAAAACTGCCGAATAGTTTTTTTATTTTCGAGATAAAAATAAGTTTTATAAATTGAAAAAAGCACTAATAAAATAGTGCTTTTTTTATTTTTTGTTCGAAAATAAATTAAGCCACATTATGACGAATGATAAGCCCAATTCTACTAACAATCAAAAGAATATATTAAATCCTAGCGAAGAATGATCCAAGAAATTTTTGGTTTTGTAATTTCAATGACATTAACAATTATTTCCGCTATTGTTGGATATAACGAATGGATGTATATAAAATTTATAATTATAATTTCGATAATCGCAATTCCACTATTACTTACTTCTAATCCAGCGCACTTCCTTATTAAAAATTGGGTTATTTGCGTTAAAAAAATAGCCTAAACGGCTATTTTTAGCAAATAACGGGACAAGGAGCGTAAGCGACGCGGGTCCCAGGCGCGAGTTCTTTTCGAAGAAAAGGACGAAGCGTTGACCAGAAAAAAAATTCTAAAAAACAATTTCTTAATATCATTTCTAACCCCCTCCCGAAAAGCCTTACGCCCCTACACTTAAAAAAATACTCGTCAAGCTTACGGTCTTCAGCTCCCCCCTTGAGGGCTTTTCGCGTAAAAAAATAGCCTAAACGGCTATTTTTAGCAAATAACAGACGAAAATGTCTTAACGGTAGTTAAAACTTTTAGCCGTGGGGCGTCAAAAACTTAGAGCACCAAAGGTTTCAAAATTATCGCAAAAATTAAAGCAAAAAACTTTACTAAAAATAAGATTTTTTGATTTTACTTTAACCCCCCTCCCAAAATTTTCTTGCAGAAAATTTTACCCTCCCGCAAGGGGAGGGTGATGAGCCCGTATACGTTGCAAGTATTTACAAAAAAAAGTACTAGGTTCCTTTTTTAAATTTTCGATTAAAAACAAAATCAAGAAATCACTATTTTAGGATTTTTTTTGTTTTAATTATTTTTTATAATCCCAAGCCCGTTGTAGCTCTAAGTTTTTGACCCCCCACGGCTAAAAGTTTTAACTACCGTTAAAACATTTTAGCCTGCTCTCCCTAAAGGGTAGGGCTAGAGCCCGAATGCTTGACGAGTGCTTTTATAAAATGTAGCTTTGTAAAGTCCCCACGGTCCCAGCTATCTAAACTACAACTACCAAAACTTGATAATTTATTTTACATTTAAAAAAATAAATTTAGATTTGGTGAAAAATAAAACTAATATAAAGTTTTGTTAAAAAATGTTGAAAATTAAATCTCCTAAATTTTTAATTAAATATCTATAAAATGACGCACGATATCAACATCGAAATTATTTCAAGCGGTTCAATGCAATATGCCGAGGTAAGTCTTGATCCTGCTGAAACTGTAATCGCCGAGGCGGGTGCCGTCATCTATTTGGAAGATGAAATTTCTTATGAAGTGAAGATGGGCGATGGATCGAATCCAAATCAAACCCTCCTCAATTCAATATTTTCTAGTGGCAAAAGATTGTTGCTCGGAGAGAGTTTATTTTTAAGCCATTTCACCAATAATTCTAAGCAAAAAAGAAAATTGGGATTCGCCGGCAATATACCTGGGAGCATTATCGTTGCTGATCTCGCCAAGATGGGCGGAAGTTTAATATGCCAAAGAGATGCTTTTTTGTTGGCAGGTTTTG
>CAIOKL010000134.1 GCA_903858915.1 uncultured Alphaproteobacteria bacterium
CAAATCAATTTTAAAAATTACGCAAAATCTAAATCTATTTGTTTTAATAGTTTTAATCCACTAATTGCATTCCCTAATTGATCGATATTGACAATCTTGTTGGATCTTAAAATTTGTTTAAAGTTTATTTTACGAAAACATCAATTTCAGCAACTTCAACTGATTTAAATTTTTTATTCCTTAAGCAATTTCATTAATATTGATTATTTGGTTGCGACTTGAATAATAATTTTATCGCCTTCGTGAAAAATTCTTTTTTCATTATTAAAAACTTCAAAATAATTTTTGCTAGCCTTACCCCTGAGCTTGTTTGGATCAAATTGTAATTCTTGATTTTTTTTGTTTAGAATGGTTAATAAATTATTTTTAATATCAATATTAACAACTTCGCAATAATCATTTTTCTTAATGCCAATATAATCACGATTTTTAGCGAATAAAATTATATCGCCTTTTTGAAATCTATACGCTCTACTCTTCTCTGCTTCCGTAAGTTTTTTATTTTTTAAAATATCAAATTCCGCTGAAATAATTGCGGATTTATCAAGCCTTTCTTGATAAATTAAATTACTCACTAAGCCATTAATTTCATCTCTACTTTGATTGGCTGGAGCTAAAATTATGGTTTGTTTTCGCTCTTCATTACTCAATTCCATAAATTTTTTTACCGCCATTTCGGTGACATTTTCACTTTGAAAAATATCATGTGAAATTGCATTGAAAGCTTTATCGATATCTCTTTTAATTGTTGCGTAAACGGCATTTTTTAGATCGGGATTTTTTTGACGAATTATTGTTTTCATGTCAACAAAAGCCATTTGATTTCTTTGCATTTCATAAAATGGCACTCCCGCCTCAACTGAATCAAGCTGTCTTCTATCCCCAATTAAAACTAAACGAAAATTTAATTCCGAGGCAATTTTCAATAAATTTCTCATTTGATTAGTTGAAATCATACTTGATTCATCGACGACGACAATTTTATTTTTGAATAATTCCTGCATTTCAAGCCTTCCGCGCTTTGTGCCTCTGCCCATTGCTACGCCATCATATTGCGATAAAAATCTTTGCAATGTCATTGAATTAATATTTGCCGAAGAATTTAAATTTCTGGTGGCAATTCCAGTTGGCGATAAGCCAATCATTTCATATCCTCGACTTTGAGTAATTTTATTAACAACATCTAACATAAAAGTTTTGCCAACCCCTGCAAATCCTTGAATCCCGGTAATCATATCTTGATTTTGTAATATCAATTCGGCAGATTGTTTTTGTCCATCATTAAGATTTATTAAATTATTTTGAACTTCTTTAAGATTTTTGATGATTGGAGAAAATTTGTTTTTTGTGGTGTTTAAAATCGTTATAATTTCATTTTCTTTAGCTAATAAATCCTTGGTTGTGTAAGTATTAATCGGCAAATCATCTCGTTGTTTTATTAATAAATTCTTATTTAAAATATTATGATCAATCACTTTGACTATATCCTCTAAACTCGCATTTGATAAGGTGTCGTTCAAAGCATGATTGATTATTTCGCCACGAGAAAAAATGGTTTTTCTTTCACTTAAATGTTTGATGGCATATTCAACCGCCTGGTTCGAGAGCAATTCTTTATTTTGTGAAGATGTCGTAAATATTTCACGATTATTTAGAATTTTTTTATCATTAAAATTAAGATTTAATGAAGCAATTTTGTCTTGCCATTGAGGTTTTAGATTATGATTATACTCACTTACGACCTTATTATTTCTCGATTTTAAAGTTATTTTTTCTAATTCTTTTTGACTTGAATTAGCATTGGCAATTTGCCGAATTTTTTTAGATCTCGAGCTAAATAAATCAATGATTTCTGGCGGAATTCCTTTAATTTCAAAATAACAATTCTGCCCTTTATGTTCAATTTCATAACCAATTTGTTTGATTGATTTTGCTAGGTAGGAGCGATATATCGCACCGATAATTTTTTTGTTATTATAAATCTCATCAAAATAAGCACTTCGCCAATTATTATTTTTATCTTTAACAATATTTGCCATAACAACATGGCTATGAAGTTGTGGATCAAGATCGCGAGATAATTCATGTTTAAAAACCGCGGAAATGCTTTTTTGACAATCTTCTATAAAAATCTTGTTAGCTTTTTTAACTCTTACTTTAAGAAAGTTTTTTTCAATTTCATCAAGAGTATCTTTAACCGCTTGGTTGTGTGCTTCGATTAATTTGTTATCTTCAAAAACCAAAGCCATAATTGAAACCGATTTCGGTGCTGAAAATGTTAAATCTCTTCCGGCATCGTGGATTAATTCACCTCCTTTCATTACGCCAATTATTTTGCCATTGGGCAATTTTCCTTCAAGAATTGCTTGAAATATTTTAGAATCAACATGCTCATCTAATTTTAATTCTTGCGAGCCCTGCCCATGCCAAAAACTATATTTGAGATGGCTAGAATCATTGCCAGAATAATAATCATCTTTAGCGAAATATTGAGTAGTTTTAGAACTGTTTTTTATTTTAGTGATTGATAACATAATCAAGAATTTTGGTTAGAATTTATTGCATTAATTTCTAAAATTTTTTTAACTTTTTGTTGAAAATCATTATATTCTTCATCGTTAAATCGATGTTTAACAAATGTCTCGGCGAAGCCCGCACAGATACTCACCGCTTTAATTAAATTAAAATTATTTTCGTTTTTTTGCGGTGGCGAATTATTTTCATTTAACACTTTTTGACGGATAAATTGCGATATTGATTGATTGGCAAGAGAAGCATTATTTTTTATGATAATTAGTTCTTCATCACTAAATCTTATTGATATTGGTTTTTTGTTGTTGACCATAATTAAATAATAAATTAATAAAATTCTTCCCTTTTAACTTTGTTGTTTAAAGTGTTATTAATCTGGGATTTTGGCTCTACTTGAGGTTCCGAGGGCTTTATGAAAACTTCACCCGTTTCTTTGTCATAATCATATTCATCACTAAAATTATTATTTTGATTATGATTTTTTTCATCTTCTGCGCTTTCAAATTCTATATCTTCAAATAAATCTTCATCTGGCTTTACTGGGCTTATTTTATCTTTAAAATTAGCATTAAAATGTTGATGATCTGGCAAAATATTATCAATAAATCTTTCTGCAATTTTTGGACGATTTTTTATTTTAAAATCAATTTTACTAATCGGAAAATTTCCCGCAAATTTAAGATATGCTTCCAATGATTTCATATACATAATTTGTGATGAAATAACAATTCGTTTCTGCGATTTATGATTATTTAAACTTACTCCGTCCCTGATTTCATTGGCTCCATATGAGATTCCTTCTTTAACTTCTTCAATTTCTTGATGACCTAAATTTTGTGAACAATATTCTGCAGTTTCATCATCGGCGCCGGCAAAAAATAATTTATTTCTACACAGCGAAGTGATAGTATCAGTTTTATCTTTGCCATAAATTGATTTTAATTGTGATATTGAATGTAAAGATAAAATAAACGCTCCTCCAAATTGCCTACTTTGAGCAAGTCCATCAAGGAGCGAAGGCATTTGTTGCAAAGAACCAATTTCGTCTAAAATTATCCACACGCGCCTTTTATTCGCTTTAGAATAATTATTTTGTTCTAAACTTAACAAAGCTTTTATGGCGATATCTATCCAAGTTGATATAAGTGGCTGTAGGCTGTCATGCTGATCGCTTCTTGATGAAATAAACAGAAAACTATCATTATTTTCTAATTCAATCCAATTTCTGATTGAAAAATTATCGTCCAAATTATCATCTTTTAAATATTTAAGTGATGATAAATAAGCTGATAAAATCGCTAAAATACTTAACGAAGTTTTCTCCGATTCGGCATTAATCAAAGAAGTCGCCGAAGTTGATGATAAAAAATCCGCTAAAATTTTAAAATTTGATTTGAGTAATAATTGTAAAAATTTTTTATTGGAAGGATTTTCTTTTGTTTGATTTTTAAGTTTTTGAGCAAAAACGCTAAAAACCCTACGAGCTGAATCATTCCAAAATGGTCCCGAACTATCTTTTTTTTCAGGAATCAAAGCGGAAGCAATATAATCATAATCGCTTTCTTTTCTGATTTCATTATAAAATGACCAAGATTTTGATCTTTGATCCAGAGGATTTAAAATAACATCTTTTTGGGCTTGATAATAATTGGCGGTGTAAGTTCCCATTTTATCATAAATTATCGCTCTATCGCCATTTTGACGAATTTGATCCAATAAATCTAAAATGGCATTGGTTTTGCCCGTTCCAGTGCTTCCCAGAATTATAGTATGAAGAAATTCTACATCATTAGGAAGCGGAATTGAAGAAATTGAATAATTTCTAGAAAATAAAAAACTAAATTTAAAACTTCTTAAATTTTGTCCAAAATTAAATCTTTTAGTGATTTTTTTTAATTGATTTGAAGAGACAATTTTCCCGCCTCTAATAAATTTTTCTTTTGTTAATTTTTTTCCTTTAATGGCAAAGGAAATTACTAAAATTATTATTAAAAATATTCCAAACAAAAAAGAGTTCACAAACCCATTTTCAATGGTTTGCAAAAGATTTTTTTCAAGTAAAATAAGATTGGGATTGGTGCTTACAATTTTCGCCTTAAGATCATAAATATTTTTATATCTTCCCACAAAATGAATATTGTAATTTTCAAAACCACAAAATACCAAAATCCTTGAAAATTGTAAAATAAATAACTCTTTAAATGCGAATAAATCATATTTTCTAAACAAATTAATTAGGTTAATAATGATCGTTGAAAACAATAACATTTTCCAAATTGTTAAAAATAATTGAATAACCATTCTTAACGAGTGAATACTGGTTTGCCCGCCTCTAACAAGATTTTTCATTGATTTATTCAATTTTTATGTTAAATTAAAAAGAAAATTAAAATTTATGAACAAGCCCAAAAATAAACGACAATTAATGCTCTCAATAATATGTTTTTCCATTTTTGGATTATCAATTTTATTG
>CAIOKL010000135.1 GCA_903858915.1 uncultured Alphaproteobacteria bacterium
CGGCGGGTTTTTTTTATGCTAAATTATTAAAAATATTTTTTATATAAAATAATTGTTGTAATAAAAAAATATAAGATTTATAAATGAAGATAAGTTATAAATTCACCATTTAAATCATTCACCAATATGGTTGCCAAAACAAAAACCTTTTCTTTTAGCGGTATTGACGCTACTCCCGTTGATGTTCAAGTCAAAATTTCCAACGGAAATTCCGTTTTTTCAATTGTTGGTTTGCCCGATAAATCGGTCGGCGAATCAAAAGAGCGCGTTCGTGGCGCCATAACTTCGACGGGTCTTTCTTGGCCTTTTGAAAAAATCACCGTTAATTTGGCGCCGGCAGATTTGCAAAAAGAAGGCGGACATTTTGATTTGGCGATTGCTCTCGGCATCATGATTGAAATGGGAGTGTTGCCACAATATTTGCTTGATAAATATTTTATTATGGGAGAGCTTTCGCTCGACGGCTCGGTGAATAGTGTTGCGGGAATAATTTCTTCGGCAATTACCGCTAATCAAATGGGTTGTGGCATAATTTGTCCAAAAGCCAATGGCAAAGAAGCGGTTTGGGCGGGAGAAGTCGAAATAATCGCAACCCCTGATATTCTTAGTCTCGTTAATCATTTAAAAGGCGAACAAATTTTAAATCGCCCCGAAAATTTTCAAAATTTTCAAAATAATAAATATCCAGATTTTGCTGATGTTAAAGGTCAAGAGCAAGCCAAAAGAGCCATCGAAATTTCCGCAAGTGGCGGACATAATATTTTAATGATTGGTTCCCCAGGAAGTGGCAAATCGATGTTGGCATCAAGAATTCCAAGCATTCTGCCCGATTTAGAATTAATGGAAATACTCGAAATAAATATGATTGCCAGCGTTAGCGATAAAATTAATGACGGCAAACTTATTACTTCGCGTCCATTTCGTGAAGTTCATCATTCCTGTTCAATGCCGGCAATGGTTGGCGGAGGCGTTAAAGCAAAACCGGGAGAAGTTTCTTTGGCGCATCGAGGCGTTTTATTTTTAGATGAATTGGCGGAATTTCCAAGGCAAGTTCTCGATTCATTGCGCCAACCGCTTGAGAATCAAGAAATAACAATTTCTCGCGCTAATTCTTGCGCAACTTATCCCGCTAATTTTCAATTAGTTGGAGCGATGAATCCTTGTCGTTGTGGCTTTTTGGGTGATGCCACCAAGGAATGCAAAAGAGCGCCGATTTGTGGCGAAGAATATAAAAATAAAATTTCAGGACCGCTACTTGATCGCATTGATATCGTTGTTGAGGTTGGACAATTTGATTTTTTTGAACAAAAAAATAATTTGAAAAATGAATCTTCGGAAATTATCAAGCAAAGAGTTTTGGAGGTTCGCAATTTACAAAAACAACGCTTTGCCCAGTTTGAAGAATTGCAAAATATGCAAATGTTAAATTCAAAAATCGAAGGAAAATTTCTTGATAAATTTTGTAAAATTGACGAAGATTTACAAAATATTTTACAAAACTTTGTAGTAAAAAATAAAACTTCGATTCGCGGAATAACTAGGATTTTAAGGGTGGCGAGAACTATCGCCGATATGGAAAATTGTGAGGAGATTGAAAGGAGGCATTTGTTGGAGGCGATCTCTTACCGCAAAAAAATATAAAAAATCCTCGTCGAATTTTAAGCGCTTATTTCGTTAGGCTTCGGATCCTCAAAGCTCAATGTATTTGAAATACATTTTCGCTTTTCGTCTCTCGACCGCCTCATAATCATCTTAAAATTCTTAGAGGATTTCGTTGAAGAATCTGGATTAGAG
>CAIOKL010000136.1 GCA_903858915.1 uncultured Alphaproteobacteria bacterium
TTAAAAAATAGCCTAAACGGCTATTTTTAGCAAATAACGGGACAAGGAGCGAAGGCGACGCGGTCCCAGTCGCGAATCTTTTTTGAAAAAAAAGATGAAGCGTTGTGAAAAAAATTTTGCATAATTTATTCGTGGCGCGCAAAGACGAGACCTGATAAATTCGGTCGCATCATTTAAGAGTGGAAGATGGTATTACTCTTGCGAGAGTTTGCGAACCTGATCATCGGCTATTAATGCATTTACAAACTCGTCAAGTTCGCCCATCATAACCTCGTCAATCCTATAACTCGTAAGGTTGATACGATGATCGGTGATACGACTTTGCGGAAAATTGTAAGTACGAATTCTTTCGCTTCGATCGCCACTTCCAACCTGCTCTTTGCGCTCAAGCGCGCGCTCTTTTTCGATGCGCGATCTCTCGGCGTCGTAAATTCTCGAACGCAAAATTTTCATGGCTTTTTCGCGATTTTTAATTTGCGATTTTTCATCTTGCATCGAAACCACAACACCCGTCGGAATATGCGTAATTCTAACCGCCGAATCTGTTGTGTTGACTGATTGCCCGCCCGGACCTGATGAACGGAAAACATCAATTCTTAAATCTTTTTCTTCGATTTTAATATCAACTTCCTCGGCTTCGGGCAATACAGCGACAGTTGCCGCCGAAGTATGAACTCGTCCCGCGCTTTCAGTTTCAGGGACGCGTTGCACACGATGTCCGCCCGATTCAAATTTTAAACGCGCGAAAACTCCGCGACCGGCAATGATTGCCGAGGCTTCTTTGTAGCCTCCAAGCCCCGTGTCGGCGATTGCCAAAATCTCAAATTTCCATTTTTTCTTTTCAGCGTAGCGTTGATACATGTGAAAAAGTTTGTAAGCAAAAAGCGCCGCCTCTTCGCCTCCCGTGCCTGCCCTTACCTCGATAATCGCGTTTTTTTCATCGGCGGAATCTTTGGGCAGAAGCGTAATTTTAATTTGATGCTCAAGTTCGGGAACTTTTTTTGAAAGGGCAAATTTTTCCTCCTCAAGCATGTCGCGCATTTCCTTGTCGAGACTGTTATCGGCAAGCATTGCCTCGACTTCTTTGGCTTCTTGTTGCGCATTTTTATATTCGTGAATCGACGCCACAACTTCTTGCATATCGGAATGCTCTTTAGAAATTTTGGCGAAGTTCTGCCCTAGATTATTCGGGTCTTGAAGCTTTTTTTCAAGCTCATTAAATTTAGCAACAATGCTATCAAGTTTTTGATTTAGGGACATAGTTTATTTTTTGTTAGTTCTAATTTTTGAAAATTTTTTGTGTAAAAAATTTTTTAAATCTTGCAAAATCTCGCTTTCATAATCAATCCATTCGATGGCTTTGTCCATTGTTTTATTATAAGATTTTAATAAAATTTCCATCCGCATTTTATCTTTATGATGCGATTGAATATTTGGCTTCGGAGATTTTTGTTTTAAACAATCTTCCAAAGTATCGAGACAATTTAATTTATTTTGATATTCTGGCTTTAAGGCATTGATGAATAAAGTTTCCAATTCCCCATATTCTTGAGTTTCCTTATTAAATGGCATAATAAAATGATCGATTTCGAATTGATCAAAAGCGCGGTGAGATTGAATAAAACTGTGATCCTTGATTTGATTTTTTATTTCCTTTAACGCCTCAGAAACCCTAGAATAGCCAGCCGGCTGATATTCTTGATGATGAATTTCCCAATCGGCATCAACTATTAAAAAAGTTTTTGATAAATTTTCATCATCGCTATTTTCTTCAATATGGTTTATAATATTTACAACTCCTTTACGAAAAAAATGGCTTTTACCCCCCTCTTTCTTAATTTTTTTAACAACATAAAAATCATCAGCAATATTTAATTCCTCCTTGGAAATAAATAATTTTATAAATTTCTCCATAAAATCTTTATCGGATGAGCCCTCAACAATAAAAAGATTTTTTATAAATTTTTTGGTCATAATTTAGTAGTGATTTTTTATTATCTGATTTCGGTTGAACTTTCAACCATAACCTTTAGCAAGGCAAAACTAAAAGGACGCGCCCTTACCTCATTTTTAACTTTTACCAATCTAAAAACCGCAAGTTCTTCATCAATTTTTTCATCAGTTTTATAGCGATTTTCAAAAACTCTTACGATGCTTTTTATGGCGTCATAAGAATGCGTCGTGGCAAAAAGTTGAATGTTTTTTTCTGCGCATAATTTAATAATTTGCTCCCAAAATAAATCTTGTTTATCGTAATATAAACCATTATCGATTTCATCGATACACAAGATTTGTGGTTTATTATTTTTGTTCATTAATTCAAGAGTGATAATAATGTCGAAGAATCTCTTAAAGCCCTCACCCATTGATGATAAAGGAACGACGAAGGGTGATTTTTTATTCTCGGGATTTTTTTTGTAAAAATCTAATTCATCTTGATTAGCTCGAATCGCTTCGATATCGCCATCAAAATTTTGCAATAATTTTACGAATTTTTCTTCAATTTTAACGCCATTTTGATTGATGATTTGAGTCCAGTTTTTAACAACATCCTCCCCATCATTAATTTTCTTAAAAATTACATCAAAATCATCAAAACCTTCAACATTATCATTATAAGCTCCAATCGATGAAACTCCAAGTTCTAATAAGTTTTTCTTATTAGAGAATTTGTAGGTTGCGAGAATGCTTTTAGAAAAATCGAGCAAGGGTTTTTGATCAATTTTAGCAGAATCAGAATCAATTAAATGATTAGGAAAATCAACTATTTCATTAATTATTTTATTTTCAAATTTTACCGTAAAATCACTTTTGGAATCTTTTTTTGATGAGTTAAA
>CAIOKL010000137.1 GCA_903858915.1 uncultured Alphaproteobacteria bacterium
CAAATTATGATTTCTTGATAAAACTTTTTGGGATTGAAGCAGGTTGGAGCTTGCCTCCGCTAAGGAATTTTTGATATCAGAAATAAAATTCAAAATTTTCTCTTTGGCAATTAATTGATCTTTTTTTTGTACCAAAATTTTCTCTTCATTTTCAAAAATTTTAGCGTCATTAATTTCTTTTATAACATGCTCAAGATAATCTTTTTCGCGCGCAATCGCTGATTTTTTTTCTTCAAAATCGGCGATTTCATTATCAATTTTTGAAAGTTCTTCATAAATTTTTTTCAAATCTTTATTGAGACTTTGATTAGAAGCGAATTCATCGAGAATAATTAGGTGATTTGCTGAATTAAGAAGCCCGCGTTGCTCATGTTGACCGTGAATTTCAACCAAACTTTCGCCAATTTTTGCGAGCAAATTAACGCCAATCGGCACATCATTTACAAAAACTTTATTTGGAATATTTTCAGAAAGAGTGCGTCGAATAATTAGTTGATGAGAATTTTGAGAATTATTTAATTCATTTGTGGATAAAATTTCTTGGCATTGTGGATTTTTAGAAATGTCAAATTCGGCGATAACGGCTGATTTATTATCATGGCTTCCGATTAACTTGCTGTTGGATCTAAAGCCAATTGCCAAACCCAAAGAATCAAGCAAAATAGATTTGCCCGAACCGGTTTCGCCCGATAAAATACATAAGCCTTTGTCGAATTCAATCTCGGCTTTGTCAATTAAAACAATATTGTTAATAATTAGTGATTTTAGCACTTCAAAAAAAATATAGTTGATATAAAATCTTAGTCGCGATTCTATTTATAAAATTAAATTCTCAAACAAATTTATGTTTATTTTGGATAAAAAATTACAACAAGATAGTTTTTTTATTGGCGATCTTGAATTGTCTAAAGTTCTTTTGATGAACGATGCCAACTACCCTTGGCTCATCTTGGTTCCAAGGCAAAATAATTTAAAAGATATTGTCGATCTCAGTTTTGATAATCAAATTATTTTGTTAAAAGAAATAAATTTTGTGGCGGAAATTTTGAAAAAAGAATTTGAATGTGATAAATTAAATATCGCTAATTTAGGGAATGTTGTTTCGCAACTTCATATTCATGTAATTGCGCGAAGAAAAAATGATGCAACATTTCCAAAGCCGGTGTGGGGCAATGCTCCGGCGGTTGAATATTGTGGAAATAATTTAACAAAAATCTTAGAAAAAATTCAAAAATATTTTAAAAATGTCGACAGAAAATCAGATTAAAAAAATTATTTATCGCGCGGTGCATCGCGGTTGCAAAGAAACCGATTTTCTGCTCGGCGATTTTTTTGTTGCCAATAAAAATGACCTTTCGGAGCTTGGATTAGAGCTGTGCGAGAAGTTTTTAGATGAGGATGATATGTTGATTTATGATTGGATTTTAGATAAAATTCCTTCCGAAATTATTTATAAAGATTTAATTGAAAAGATTCGTAAATTTCATGGAATTTAGTTGAAAATTTTTTCTAAAAAAATTCACTCACGACCACCAAATCCAAGATCTCCCGTAGCGTTGCTTTTTTGTTCAAAAATACTTTGTAAATTAGCGCTTAATTGTTTTTTTAATCCAATTTTAACTGGAGGCGGAGGCTCTGATTCAGGTGTTTCCCTAGCAAAACTAATCGTCAAAGCCCCAGAAGATAAGCACGAAAAACAAGAAGCGGGTGGAGTATCAATAGATTCAATTTTTTTTACCGCCTCGCGCAAAGATTGAGCAAAACTATCTCGCTCATAAAGTGTTTCGATTAATTTTGAATCGCCTTTTTTTAATGCCAAAGAAATTAAATTATCGCCATTAGCGTCAGTTTTGGAGATATCAATTTCTAGATTTAATAACAATTTTAAAATGGTAATTTTTTGTTCCGAGTTGCCTTCGCCATTAATCACAAGATGCGCATAATTTTCTTTGTCATTAAGAGATTTTATTCTGTCTTTTAACTCCAAATTCTCGAATTTTTTTATTGCCCTCTCAACTTTTGTGGGATTGTTGGCTGTAATGGCGGTTAGCAATAATCTGTCGGCTATTTGAGTTTGTTGGAGTAAATCTTGCGCATTCTTGGAATCATTTAAAATGGCATAATATAGGGGTCTTTCTGAAGTTTCGTCTTCGACATTAATATCCGCACCATTTCGTAATAATAAAATGAGCGCTTCTTTGGAATTTTTCCAGGAGGCGTAATGTAATGGCGTTTTTCCTTGATTATCTTTGGGGTCAATATCTGCACCATTTTCTAATAATAATTTAACTAATTCATGATTGTTGTTTAACGAAACTAAATGAAGAGGGGTTTCTAAATTATTTTTTTCTGAAGGCGCGCCATTAATATCGGCATTTTGAGCTATCAACTCTTCGGCAATATCTTTAAATCCGCGAAAACAGGCGATGTGAAGGGCGGTTAAATTGTTATGATCTTTGGTATTAATATCCAAGCCATCTTGCGCAATAAGTAATTTTACAGTTTTTAAATCACCCTCAAGACAAGCTTTATGCAAGAGATTTGATTCGATAAGTTTTGTCATTTAGGTTAAGATTAATTAAAAAGAATTTCCTATAATTAATCTTTAACTATTTTATTGCAATATGCTCAAATATTAATTTTTTTGGCATTTTTAAAGGGAGGGTCGAATATTGAGTTTTAATCTTTTCTCCCATTTTGGTTTTTAAGTGATGCAATTTATTATTTGGTCACCTAAGTGAATTTTATGATTTTCTGCCTTAAATTTATTGGGTTTGCTCGAGCCTCCTCCCTCAAATTCAAATGTGTTATTTAAAAATTCAAAATGAAGTAGTTGCGCCTTTTACGCTTCCATTAATTTAACGATTTTGCCATAATTTACCGAAACTTTATTATCGATTTCAAGCTCCATTACCGCGGTGTTAAAGAGGTTAATGGGAATTTGCAATTGAGAAATTAATAAGTCAATATTGGTTGGCTCGGAATTAAGTTTTTGAAGAATTTCTTCTCTAGCGTTGAATATTTGGTCATTCGAAAGATCATATTCTTTTTTTACTTGAGAAATTTGGGCAGTTTTTTTGGTATAATAATTTTTTTTAGTGGTAGCATTTAAGACATCTTCGACTTCAGTGATGATGTTGGCGCCTTCTTTAATGAGGCGATTGGTGCCGTGGCATCTAGGATCAAAAGGCGATCCGGGGACTGCAAAAACTTCACGATTTTGTTCTAAAGCAAATCTTGCAGTTGCCAAGCTTCCTGATTTTAGGCCAGCTTCGATAACAACTGTGGCAACGGATAATCCAGAAATTAAACGATTGCGCTGAATAAAATTTGAACTCTTTGGCGAACTATTAAATGGCATTTCACTTAAAATTAAACCGCATTCAGAAATTTGTTCGTAAAGTTTAGTATTTTCTTGCGGATAAATGTTGTTTATTCCGCCGGCTAAAACCGCGATTGTGCCACTTAAAATTGAAGCTTCATGAACTGCGGTATCAACTCCTCGAGCCATTCCCGAAACACTAACTACCGAACTTTGTCCGAGAAGAAGTGTGAATTTTTTAGCATAAAGAATGGCGTTAAAAGAAGCATTTCTTGGTCCAACAACGGAGATTTTTTCTTGCGATAATAAATCAATGTCGCCTTTAACGGTTATAAGTGGTGGAGAATCTGAAATTTCGCGAAGAAGTTGCGGATATAATGGGTCATCAAAAGTTAAAATTCTGGCGCCAAATGCTTGAGTTTTTTCAAATTCTTCAATCGCAATTGAGCGATCGCACAATTTTATTTTTTGTGAATTTTGTGATAAATTTGCGAATTCATCAAAATTTATTAAGGCATTTTCAACCGATCCAAATCGTTCAAGAATTTTAAAGAAAGTGATGGGTCCAATATTCTCGCTACGGCTTAGTTGAAGCCAGTCGATGATTTCTTTTTTTGAATTTGATTGTTCCTTAAGAATTGTATTTTTTATTTGCATGGTGTGCTAGGTTTTGGTGTTGATGAAAATATAATTTATTAATTAGAAAAAATATCTATTTACAATTATTTTATTAAAAAATTATTTTACAAGATTTTTTTTAAAAACCAAAGAAAAATAATTTTTTTTAAAATTTATTATAAATATTCAATGTTTGATGCGGTAGCCAACTTTTAACATCCGATAAATTATTGCGCCAAGAATAATGTTAATTACTAAAATATAAATTGCGCCAATTGCTAAATTTCCGTCGTGATGCCCGGTAATGCCATATCTAAAGCCATCAATCATGTAAAAAAACGGATTGAAATGCGAAACAGTTTTCCAAAATTCGGGCAAAGCGTTGGTCGAATAAAAAGTGCCGGAGAGAAAGGTGAGGGGCGTGATTACATAGCTCGTCATCGCCGACATTTGGTCAAAGGTATCAGAAATTACACCGCATAAGACGCCTAGAAGCCCTAGTAACATACAGCCTATAAATAAGTAAAAAAATGCGATAAAAAAATTGTAAAAACCGAGTGGCACAAAAATTAAAATCGTTAAATAAGCCACAATTCCAACGCAAATTCCGCGAATAATTGCTCCCAAAGTGAAGGCAAAAAGCAGTTCGAAAGCGCCAAGTGGTGGGATTAAATAATCAACAATATGTCCCATAACTTTGCCCATAACGAAAGAGGATGAGGAGTTGGCAAAAGCGTTTTGAATCGATGCCATCATGATTAATCCCGCCGACATGAAAACGGCGAAGTCAACGCCCTCAATGGTTTCAATGTGAGAACCCACCGACAAATTGAAAACCGCCAAAAACAAAACAATGTTAACAACCGGAGAAAATAAAGTTTGGTGATAAACTTTTAAAAAACGATAAACTTCTTTTTTGAGCAAAGTAAAAGCCCCAAACCAATTTGTTGACATAAAAATAATTTTAGTGTTTGATTTACAAAAATAAAAAATAATCCCATATTATGAGTCTAGAAAATATTTTATCTGATTTCAATTCGCAATTTGAAAATGTTGAAAATAAATCGCAAATCGATGATTTGCGCATTAATTTTCTTGGCAAAAAATCAGCGTTGAATGATTTATTTGCTCAATTAAAAAATTTAACGGCGGAAGAAAA
>CAIOKL010000138.1 GCA_903858915.1 uncultured Alphaproteobacteria bacterium
GATCTTTTTTCAAAGAAAATTTATGGTTTGGTCTTTTATTTTTAACGGCAATTTTATCAAGTTAATGAAAGTCGGAATTCTTGGTGGAAGCTTTAATCCTGCGCATTTAGGGCATATTCACTTAAGCAAAATTGCCATTAAAAAACTTGGCTTAAATCAATTATGGTGGATTCCGACTTCACAAAATCCCTTAAAAGCTAAAAATGATTTTTTAAATTTCGAAGAGCGCGTTAAAAATTGCCAAATAATTACACAAAAAAATCCCAAAATTTATGTTAAAAAAATTGATAATTTTTATAGCATTGATTTAATAAATTCTTTACAAAAAAAATATAAAAATTACGAATTTATTTGGGTGATGGGAGCTGATAATCTTAAGGATTTCCATCGCTGGCATGACTTTAAAAATCTCATTCATAAAATTGAATTTGCCATTTTTTCGCGCGATAATTATTTAAATAAAATTAATAATTTTAAGGCGTTAAAAATTTACAAAAAATATAAAAATAAATCGAAAAAATTACCAAAATTTTCGATTTTTCACGGTCAAAAATTAAATATTTCTTCAACACAAATTCGTTTAGAAAAAAATGTATAACTATATTGTTGATACTCATTGCCACTTAGACCTGATTGAGGAAAAGGGCATTTTGATTGAGGAAGTTTTAAAAAATTGCCAAGAGAAAAATGTTAAAATTTTACAAACGATCTGCACGAGAATTAGTGCCGTTGAAAAAATTTTAAAATATACCGAAATTAATTCAAATATTTATGCGTCGATTGGCTTACACCCTTGCAATGTAAGCGCCGAAGAATTTAGAACCGCTTCACAAATTTTAGAAATTTGTGAAAAAAATTCTAAAATTATTGGAATCGGCGAAACTGGTCTCGATTATTATCACGATTTAAGTCAAATTGAATTACAAAAAAAATCCTTTTTAGAGCATATCGAGGCAAGTGCCAAAAGCGATTTGCCGTTGATAATTCATTCAAGAAATGCTGATGATGATATGATGGAAATTTTAAAAAATACGCAAAAAAATCAACAATTTCCCGCTCTATTGCATTGCTTTTCAAGCACGCCAGAGCTAGCGCGATGCGCTTTGGATTTGGGAATTTATATTTCGATTGCTGGCATAGTTACTTTTAAAAACGCCGAGGAATTGCAAAAAATTGTTAAAGAAATTCCGCTTGAATTTTTACTAATCGAAACCGACTCGCCTTATTTAGCGCCAATGCCTCATCGCGGTAAAATAAATCAACCGGCTTTCACTTTTTTCGTAGCAGAATTTATTGCTAAATTGAAGAATTTAGAAGTTGAAAATGTTATTGAGCAAACCACTAAAAATTTTCACAAAATTTTTAAAAGAGCCAAAATAATTGATTAGTTTGGATACAAATATTTTTATTTCTCAAGCTTGGAAATTAATTGTTGAATTTTTTCAATTTCGTCAAATTTCATGATGATTTTGCCGACACCTTTGAAGCCATTATAAGAAATTTTACAATCCATGCCACAGAGTTCCGAGATTTGATTCTCTAGCGCCACCAAATGTTCGCTATTAATAAATTTAATGCGTGATTCGGTGCGAATTAAAACTGGAGTTCTTTTAGCTTTTTCAATTTTTTCGTCTCTAACAATTTCTTCGGCATCACGCACATTTAAACCTTTGGCGATAATTTTTTTTGCCAATTCTTCGGGATTAATTGAATTAATTATGGCGCGGGCATGACCCATCGAAATTTGTTTGCTGTCCAAATATTCGCGAACTTTTTCGGGCAATGTTAACAAACGCAATAAATTGGCGATATGCGCACGACTTTTGCCAACTTTTTTGGCAACAATTTCTTGAGTGTAAGAAAATTCTTTCATCAATCTTTGATAGCCTCGAGCCTCTTCGGTTGGAGACAAATCAGATCGTTGAACATTTTCAATAATGGCGATTTCTAACGCATCATTGTCAGAAAATTTTCTAACAATCGCTGGAATTTCGGTGAGATTGGCAATTTTTGAAGCGCGAAAACGGCGTTCTCCGGCAATGATTTCGTAAAAATCATCTTCAGTTTTGCGTAAAATTATTGGCTGAATAACGCCATGCTCTTTGATCGAATCGGCCAAATCTTGTAATTCGGTTTCTTCAAAATTTTGGCGAGGCTGATAAACTCCGGCACGGATTTTTTTAAGACTTATTTTTTCAACGGCGTCTTGATTTTCTGGGCTAAATAAAGGTGATTTGACCTTACTCTCTCCAAGTAATGCGGAGAGTCCGCGTCCGAGTTTTTTTTCATTAAATTTTACTAATGTGGCTTTTTGTTCCATGTGAAACCTATAATTTAAATTTATGGATTAATGTTATTTTTTATTTTGGTTAAGAAGTTGAAAAGTGCAAGATTTTTTATGAAAATTTTTGATTTGTGATTTGAAAGGATTGAGGTCTGAAATTTTTTCGTGATATTCTTTAAGCCTTCGGACTATTACTCTCCCAATTTTCGGGAGAGTAATAGTCCAAGACTTTACAATTTAAAATGAGATAAGATTAATTTATAATTTTTATCGATCTTAGAAATTGTAAGCAAAACCAACGCTTAATTGAGTTAAGCTTTTTATTTTAACATCTGAATCACCAATTTCTTTATTTAAATAAGAATATTTGAACTGACTACGAACTGAAAAATCATCATTGATTTTTAATTTATAACCAAAACCAGCTGTTGGTGCGAAAATATTTTTCTTGTAACTATCAGTTGCAAGCTCGTAAGCATCAGCAAAATAAGACTCGCGCAATTTGATTTGCACATAATTTAATCCCAAAATTGCATATAAGGAACTATTTTGATCAATTTGATAAGATGGTTTCAAATCAAGTGAAATATTTTGAGTTTTTAATGTTGATTTTGTGTTAAAATTATAAAGATTACCCCAGGAATCTTTAATTACCAAACCCGTAGAATTATTTTTCTTATCTTCATCTGACATTGAATAACCTAACTCAATATCAAGATTTTTATTAGCATTAAAACCGAGAAATAGGTTAGGATTGTAACTTTTAGTTTCATAAAATTTTGAAACTGAAGGCTTGAAGATAGAACCGTCACCAAGTATTATTGAACTTGTTTTTAGTTGAAGATCTTGACGCTGAATATCGATACCAGCATAGAAATCAGATTTAGCATTGGCAGAAGTTAATGAAGCTAAAAGAAGAGAGAGAGAGAGAGAAGATATTTTTTCATAATTAAATAAATTAAGTTTGGAAGGATTTTGATTACTCAAAATCATTAAGAAAATTTTAAATTATTAAGAAAAATAAACAAGAAATTATTTTTTAAAAAAGATGAAGCGTTTGTCCACAAAGAAATTCCAAAAAACCAAAATTCTCATCGCGAATACGGCGATTTACTCGCCGTGAAGCGATTCAATATTAAGCTAAATTTGCTTTAGCAAATTTAATGCGTAGCAGAAGCGATTCAACTGAAAGCTAAATTTGCAAATCAAATTAAATTTATAACACCATAAATACCGCTTCCAATGTTAAATCTAGGTTATTTGCGTTTAAAAAATAGCCTAAAC
>CAIOKL010000139.1 GCA_903858915.1 uncultured Alphaproteobacteria bacterium
TATTATAAAAATCAATCCAGTTTTAGAAATTCACAGTCCAAAGCGTCATAAAATTTTGCCAAAATTTTTATCGGAAAATTAACTAATTCGGAAACTCTAAGCCCCGCCGAGTAAAGAATTTCAAGCATGCAGGAGAGTTTTATTCCGAATTCAGATTTGTCATTAATCAAAATATCGAGCATTTTGCTAATTTCATTTTCCGATAAAAATTTTGGCAAAATTTTATGACGCTTTGGACTGTGAATTTCTAAAACTGGATTGATTTTTATAATATTTTCTTGCTCTAAAAAATTAAAAAAATGCTTAAAACATGAAATTTTTCGTGAAACCGAAGAATTTTTTAAATCCTGTTGAGCATCTTCGCTAAAATATTTTTTTAAAATTTCTTTTGAGCAATTTTCGAAAGAAATTTTTTTAGTTTTAAGATAAATTTCTAAGAGTTCTAAATCTTTGCCGTAAGATAAAATCGTGTTTTTCGACAAGCCGTCTTCGGCACGAATTTTTTGTAAAAAAATATTAAGATAATTGGGGCTAGGATTAATAATTTTATTCACAAAATTTAATCAAATAAAATTGATAATTCATCATCTTGTGTTTTTTTGCAATTGTTGATAATGCTTTTGATTTTAATATTTGTGGTGATATTTTTTTGGGGGATTTTATCATCTTCCATAATCAAATAAAAAGACAACAAAATCATGCAAGAAAATCCAACAAAAATAAAAAAACTTTTTAATAATTTCATGATTTTACCAAAAAAATGTAAGTTTTTATTGCGATTAATAATTTTTATAAATTTGATAATAATCTACAATTTTATTTTAGCAAAAAATTTATATGCAGAAATTTCAATAATTCGCGAATCGCAAACGGAGAAGGTATTGCGCGATATTTGTTATCCAATTTTTAAAGTCGCCGGACTCGACACCAAAAATCTTAAAATTTACATCGTAAATGACAATACAATTAATGCTTTTGTTTCGGGTGGACAAAATATTTTTATTAATTCGGGTTTGATAAAAAAATTTCCAGATCCAAGCGTCATTTCGGGAGTAATCGCCCACGAAATTGGACATATCGCCTCCTCGCATCTCGCCAAAGGAAGTGAAGCTTTTAGCAACAATGCCAGCGCCACACTTTTGGGATATTTACTGGGAATTGGCGCGATAATTTCGGGCAATCCGCAAGTTGGAAGCGCCATAATTTTAAGTAGTTCTCATATTGGAAATCGTTTGGCTTTAAAATTCAATCGCTCGCAAGAAGAGTCGGCGGATATTTTGGCGCTGAAATATCTTGAAAAACTTAAGCTTCCGACCAAAGGTTTACTTGAAGTTATGAATTATTTTCAAGAGCAATCAATTGGCTCTAAAAACATCGCCAACCCTTATGATCTAACTCACCCGATATCTTCGTCACGAATTCAATTGATAAAAAATCATGCTTTAAAATATAAATATGCCAATGTTAAATTTGATAAAAAAATTACTAAAGATTTTCATCAAGTTCAAGCAAAACTTGAGGGTTTTTTAGATGATATCGAGACAACTTTGCGTTCTAAAAAAGAGCAGTTTGATGAGGATTCTCAACTCGCCAAGGCAATCGCATATTTTAGAAAAAATGATTTTGTAGAATCTCATAAATTACTCGATGAACTAATAAAAAATAATCAGAAAGATGGTTTTTTATATGAACTTAAAGCAGAGTTTTTATTTAATGAAAACAAAATTTATGACGCAATTTTAAATTATAAAAAAGCTTTAAATTATCTCGACGAACCTTCGAAAACCTTAGCTCAAATTGCTTTTGCAAATGCTATTTTAGAATTAAAAACTGATGATAAATTTTTGCTAAATTTAGCAATTGAAAATTTACAAAAATCTCAAAAATATGACAGTGAAAATGCCCTGATTTTTAAGAGTCTTTCTAACGCTTACAAGCTCGATAATAAAAACGGAAAAGCACTTTTGGCACTTGCGGAATATAACTATCTTTTAACGGAAGATGATAAAGCGCAAAAACTTGCCAATGAAGCGCTTGAAGAATTTAAAAAAACGCCCGATAAAATTTCGGAATTGCGCGCTCAAGATTTGATTGAAATCATAAAAAATAACAAAGAAAAATCAAAAAATTAACAGCGACTTGCGCCGGTTTTTTCTGAGAATTCTTCAAGTTTTTTAATACTCTTGGAATAATGCCTAGCTTGGTCAGAACACACTTCTCTAAATTCAAATATTGAATCGCGCATTCCCAAAGATTTTTCAATGACCCTAATTTTTTTATTAGCTTCAAATGGATTTTCTTCGGCACTATTTTTTGCTTGTAAAATATTATCGATTTTAGTTGGTATTTTTGAAATTAATTCAATAATTAAATGCTCATCGATATCTAATTTTAATATTTTAGAATCCGACAATTTTTCACCAAATGTTTGAATTTTTTCTGCAAAATTATCTCGCAATTCTTGCAATTTTTGGTTTTTATCTAGAGTAATTTTATCAGGATTTTGCGATAACATTTTTTCAAATAAATTGTCCAATAAATATTTAGCTAAATCTGCCCTCCTCTCTTCTTGCGAGCCACTCGCCATTTTAGTTAATTTATCCAAAAAATCAACATTTTCTTGCAAAAATTCCCTTAAATGTTTATCGATTTCTTTCAATTCTAAAACTTTTTCTTTTGAAGAAATATCGGAAGTTTGACTTTGATCACAAGTGTCAATTAAAGTTTCGATAAATTCTTCATTATTCAAAAATTTTAATTCTTTTAATCTTCTATCTTGAATTTGATTTTTCAGCCAATCATCTAAATTTTCTTCACTAAAAATTAAAGTTTTCGAAGCCAAAGAATCGTCATGAATTTTTTCAATTTTTTTTACAATTCCCATTAATTTTGAATAATTTTCTGGATTTTTAATCCAAGAATCGCGCTCTATCGCATCTTTTATTTCAAGGCTTGAGCCATTTTTAATTATAGCATCGCAACATTTAAAAAAACTTCCGATTGATTCATTTTCGCCAACAGAAATTGCCAGAATTGCGTAAAGATAGGTTGATAATTTTTGCTTATCAAAACTTAAATCCGAATAATAAATTTTATCAATTACCGCATTGAATAACGATTTAAATTCTGAATCATTCCCATCATTTTTTTCGACATCGCCAACTGATTGAATCTCCTTGAAATCAACTTTAAAAATTTTTAATGGCGAATAATGTCGAGACTCGGAAGCGTGATCATAAAAATCAAAATTCTCGGACCATTTCGCAATTTTACCAACCATCAATTCGCTCAATTCTTGATAATCTTTTATACTAATTCCAGCATAGATTTTTGGCGAGGTCACCGCGGTTTTTGGCGAACTAGCTCTAGGCGAATTGACTCGAATAGCTTGAAATTCAGCTGGATCGGCGATTTGAGATTGAGGTAAAATTTGAGCGTCATTATCGGCATCCGATCTCGACAATTCTAATCGAGATAAATCTTCTTGAGGAATCA
>CAIOKL010000140.1 GCA_903858915.1 uncultured Alphaproteobacteria bacterium
CAATTCGATTAAAACATTTTCTTCAAAATTAATTTCTTGATAAAAATTTGGACAAAAAATTGTAATATTTTTTTGTTGAGAAATTTTATTTTTTAAGGCTTCGAAAATAAAATGATTTTCAATAATTTGTCCGAGTTGACCATCTTTTTCATCAACTTCGGCACCAATAAAATCAAGGACAAAAGGCGATTTGTAGTCGGTAATTTTTATATCAGAAATTTTGCCGGCAACAACTTGCAATTCATCGTAAATTCCCAATTCTTTAAAAAGTTTTAGCGATGATGAGGAGATGGCGTAAGCCCGCCCATCATCACCGCGAACCTTATCAAAAATATTTTCCTTTTCGATTAAAGCGATTGAAATTTGCGGTGAAATTTGCGCTAAAGTAAGCGCGCAAGTCATGCCCGCAAAAGAACTTCCGACGATGGCGATATCAAATTTTTGACGGTTCATGACTTAGCGAATTAAGGCTAAAATTATTTTCCTTGATAAATTTTAATAATATTATCAAGCATTTTCAAAGCTTCTTCTCTTGGGCGTTGGAAAGTGTTGCGACCAATGATAGAGCCATTTGCGCCACCTTTATAAATTTGACGAATTTCATTATAAATTTCTTCTTCGCCTTTGGCATTTCCACCCGAGAAAACCACGATGCGACGACCATCAAAAGCAGTTTTAATGATGTGACGAACTCTTTCTTCAAGAGTGTTCATTGGGATTTTTAATTTTTCGTAAACCTTGATGGCTTCAAGATTTTCTAGGGCTTGAGTTGGAGGCTTAACTTTAATAATATGCGCTCCAAGCATGGCCGCGATGTGCGTTGCATAAGCGCAAATATCCATCGCCGTTTCGCCAATTTTTGACAAATCGCCACCGCGTGGATAAGACCAAATTACGACCGCCAAACCGTTGGCTTTAGCTTCCTCAGCGATACTTGAAATTTCTTCAAACATATCAAAAGCCGCGTCCGATCCAGGATAAATTGTGAAGCCAATTGCCGAGCAACCCAAACGCAAAGCGTCTTTAACCGAAGCAGTTGTAGCTTGATGTGGCGCGGTTCCGCCATTGTGAAGTGAATTTGAAGAATTAATTTTTAAAATTGTTGGAATTTGTCCAGCAAAGGTATCTGCTCCCGCTTCAATCATGCCAAGGGGCGCGGCGTAAGCATTCAAGCCGGCTTCAATTGCCAAATCATAATGATAATGTGGATCGTAAGCTTCGGGATTAACGGCAAAACTGCGGTCAGGACCATGCTCAAAACCTTGATCGACTGGTAAAATAACCATTTTTCCCGTACCACCTAATTTGCCATGCATCAAGATTCGCGCTAGATTGGCCTTGGTTCCCGGATTATCGCTTTCATAATGCGAAAGAATTTTTTTAACTGTTGCTGAAATTTTCATAATATATGATTTGGAATTTTCTTTGTAATAAATTTACACCAAATTTTCATTTTAAAAATGCTTTTTAAAATTAAATCTAGCCTTAAATATTTTAAGAAAAATTATAAATTTTTATTTTTGCGGGTCAAGATTTTATTGAAAATCTTGGTGAATATGCAAATTATTTCAAATTAAAAAAATTCAATTTTTAGTTTTCCTTTTTATGAAAAGTTTTAATTCATAAAGGTTCTGAGCATATTAAAATCTGGGTTTGTAAACCCCAAATCGATATTTGACATTTATTTTGAATCCAAATAAAATTCGCCCAATTATTAAAAATTCATCACAAATTAACCACATCAAAAATGACTAAAATTAATCAAAAAAAATACATCAACGCATTGTTGTATTTTCTAGAAAATTGTAATAATAAATTTCTAGGAAAAACCAAACTCAACAAACTTTTTTATTATCTTGATTTTGTTTATTACAAAAATAATAAAAAAAGTGTAACGGGTGATATTTATTTTTGTGAACAATTCGGTCCAGTTCCAAGTAGCCTTGATTCAATAAAAAGCGATGCCATTAAAGAAAAATTAATTAGAGTTGAAATTGCGAGTAACCAAACTAAAAAAGAAAAATATTATTTATTAGAAAAACCGGATTTATCTTGTTTTAATTCAAAAGAATTAGAATTATTACAAAAAATTTGTTACAAATTTAAATCTTATAACACCAA
>CAIOKL010000141.1 GCA_903858915.1 uncultured Alphaproteobacteria bacterium
ATTATTCATGAAAATAACAATTTTATCAATCGGTAAATTTGACAAATCGCCATATCGAGAACTTTTTGAATATTATTTAAAAAGATTAAAATGGAAAATAGAATTAAAAGAAATTGAATTTAAAAATACCAAAAGCTACGAAGAGTCTAAAATCAAGAATGAAGAGGGTGTTTTATTATTAAAAAATCTTCATAATTTTTCTAAAATTATTGTTTTAGATGAGCGCGGAAAGCAATATTCAAGCACCGAATTTGCTAATATTTTAGAAAATTTTAATGTCGCGGGAGATTCAAATATTGCATTTATAATCGGGGGCGCTTTTGGTTTAAGCGAAGAAGTTAAAAACAAAGCCGATATTTTGTTATCGATTTCGAAAATGACCTTGCCTCACTTGATGGTGAGAGGGTTTTTGATTGAACAAATTTATCGTGCCTCGACCATAATTGCCAATCATCCTTATCACAAAAATTAAATTTTTGAAGTTATTTTTCAGCAACGATAGTTAGCCAACGGCTTCTGGCTCTAGTTCTTCTGGCATCAATTGTGCCACGAATTTTTTGTCCGCGCTCTTTTAAACTAACTCCGCCTTGCCATTTTTTTCTTGTCTCTTGCTCTTTTTCAGAATTTCTATCTTTTTGAAAATCATCTTTTCTTTTTATTTTTTCTCTTCGCGCGACGGCTCTCTCGCGAGCGTTGCCAACCACTGTTTGACGATTCATTTTAGCCAATCTTTGGTGATGCATTATAATATTATCAACAAATTGGCGCCTTCTTCGGTTGGTCATTTTGCGCATTTGCGCACGACTTAAACCGCGTCTTTTGCGATTTCTCTTAATGAATCCATACAAAATATGACCAATGGTATGGCCAGCAATTTCATAAGCAATCATAGGGTGAGACGCAACCAAAGCGGATGGGCTAAAAGCAATAGATCCAATGGCCGGCAATGACAAAAACATTTTTTATTTAATCAATTTTGTAATATTATTTTCCGATGCAAAACTTAGAAAATATTAAATCTAGAATATTTTCTATGTCAATCTTGCCATTAATTTTTCCAATTTCATTAACGCAAATTCTTAAATTTTCGGCACAAATTTCAATATTTTCATTCAAACTAAAATTTTCTAAACTATTCAAGCAATTTTGCAAAGAATTTCGATATCTTTCTTGAGTAATTAGCGGAGAATTAAAGCTCGGAATTAGTAAATCAATTTTTTCTTCAAGCGCTTCTAAAAGTTTTGAAATGTTAATTTTTTGCGCGATTGAAATTTTTAAAAAAATAATTTTTTTATCAATTCCAAAACTAGTAATTATTTTTTCAAAATCAATCTCATCATTGAAAATTTTATCGATTTTATTAAAAACTAAAATGGTATTTTCATCAATTAAATCATTTTGAATAATTGGATTCAAAGCGTCGATTAAATAAATTTTTATATCGGCATTTTGGGCTTTTTTTAAGGCTCTTTTAATGCCTTCCTGCTCAATTAAATCAGTACTTGAGCGAATTCCCGCCGTATCCGAAATAATTACGGGAACGCCAGCAATTTCTAGATGAGTGTCGATAATATCGCGAGTTGTTCCGGCAATTTCCGAAACAATCGCCACTTCGCTTTGCGCTAAAAAATTCATTAAACTTGATTTGCCCGAATTTGGCGCGCCAATAATTGCCAGACTTAAGCCATTTTTTATTTTTTGACCAACTTTATTGTCGTTCAAATGATGCGAAATTTGGTTTCTTAAATCGACAATTTCTTGATTAATTTTATCAATAATATTTGTCGGCAAATCATCTTCGGGAAAGTCAATCAAAGCCTCAACAAAAGCTGAAATTTCGATAATTTGGTGACGCCAATTTTCATAAATTTGACCAAGATTTCCGCTGAGTTGTAAAATTGCTTGCTTGTGTTGCGCTTCGGTTTCGCTGGCAATCAAATCTGGTATGGCTTCAGCTTGGACTAAATCAATTTTGCCATTTAAAAAAGCTCTTTTAGAAAATTCACCGGCTCCTGCAAAATCAACATTTTCAATCGATAATAATTTTTCAAAAATTTTCTTTAAAACATATTGCGAACTATGAACGCTAATCTCGGCGACATCTTCTCCTGTGAAGCTTCGTGGCGCTTTAAAAAATGTAATAATTGCTTCATCAATTAATTTTTTATCATTGTCGAAAACAATTTTATGAAAAAAACTTTTTTGGGGAATTAATTGATTTTTTACACCAAATTCTTCGAGACATTTTAGAGTTTGTGAGCCTGAAATTCTAATAATCGTTACCGATGAGCGAAGTGGCGAGGTGATGGTGGCGCAAATGGTTTTCATTTAATGAATAAAATAAAATTTATGGAAAAATCGGGGCTAATTTTAGACCTTCATTTTCATCAAAACCAAAAATTAAATTCATATTTTGAACCGCTTGCCCAGAGGCTCCTTTGCATAAATTATCAATCACCGAAACGATAATAATTTGGTTTTCTTTGCGTCCTTTTTTAACGGAAATTACGCACATATTTGTGCCAACAACATCTTTAATATTTGGCTCGCCGGCAATCACTTCAACAAAAAATTCATCATCATAAAAAGTCGATAAACAATTTTGTAAATCTTTAAATTCAAAACCATTTTTTATAGTTGCATAAATCGTAGAAATAATGCCACGATTTATTGGCAAAAGATGTGGAGTAAATTCTATAATCATCTTACTGCCAGAGGCTTTGGATAACTCTTGCTCAATCTCGCCAATGTGACGATGTTTGCCAATCGAATAAGCCTTAACCGACTCGTTAACTTCGCAAAACAAATTGCCCAATTTTAAATTTCTTCCCGCGCCAGAAGTGCCGGATTTGGAGTCGATAATAATGTCTTCAAAATTAATTAAATTATTTTTTAAAAGAGGAATTAAAGGCAACAAGGCTGAGGTTGGATAACATCCCGGACAGGCAATTAATGAAGATTTTTTAATTTTATCGCGATAAATTTCGGTTAAGCCGTAAACCGCTTGAGGCTGAAGCTCTTTGGCGATGTGATCATGCTCATACCACAATTTATAATCATCAACATTTTCAAGTCGAAAATCCGCCGATAAATCAATAATTTTTAAGTGGGAATTTTTTGGATCGGCTAAAATTTGTTTAAAAGTTTGTTGCGAAGTGGTGTGAGGTAAACAGCCAAACACGACATCGATTTGTGAGAAATTAATTTCCTCGATTTTTTTCAAATCAGGCAAATTAAAATGAATTAAATGCGGATAAAGTTGTGAAATTTTTTGACCAGCATTGCTATTGGCGATCAACGCTGAAATATTAACATTTGCGTGATTAACTAAAATACGGATAAGCTCAACTCCGGTATAGCCAGAAGCGCCAATTATTGCCACATTAATTTTTTTCATAATTATTTCCTCGCATTATGTTTTCGATAATCTTTTGGAAGCTCAAAAGCGCCTTGCCAAATGCCAATTTTATCATTCTTAGCTTCTTTTTCAAGATTGTCCATTTTTTCGCTACTTTCGGTAAAATTATAAATTACCGCCATGCCATTTTTAACAATTTCTTCATTGATCGAGACTTCTCCGACAAAGCATTTTCCGAGAAAGCGATCATATTTATCTTTTTCAGCATAAACGCATTCAACTTTTTTGCCGTTAATTAATTTGACCAAGAAATCACGACTTATAAGACCGCAACCATATTCTAGATTATTTTTATCGAGACATTGTTGCTTATATTCGGGAGCGTCGAGACCAAATAAGCGAACTTCTTTTCTGCCAACTTTAATTGAATCGCCATCGAGCGCAAAAGCTTTGCCCGAAAAATTTTTATCGAAAACTAAATGAGATTTAACGCGAAAGCCACCGCCTTGCGCAAAAGTTTGTTGTGAAGTGGCTATTTCATAAAAAAAATAACAACAACTTGAAAAAAATATTGCGCAAAAAAAGTTTAAAAGTTTTTTAATCATAATCCACGAACTAAATTATGATAATCTTGCATTAAATCTAGAGTCATTTGGCTGGCGTTGGGATATTTTATGTCCTCAATCGAGCCAATTCGCGTTAATTCTGCGGCACTTCCGGTTAAAAAAGCATCAATCGCATCATTTAATTCTTCGGGTTTAATGTGTCTTTCAACAACGGTAATATTTCGTTTTTTAGCAAGCTCGATAACGGTTTGACGAGTAATGCCGTTCAAAAAACAATCAGGTTTTGGAGTGTGCAACTCGCCATTTTTCATAATTAAAAATAAATTGGCACCCGTTGCTTCTGCCAAGAAGCCACGATAATCAAGCATCAAAGCATCATTATAGCCATCTCTTTCGGCTTCATGTTTAGAAATTGTGCAAATCATATAAAGCCCCGCAGCCTTAGAAGCAATTGGAGCACACTCGGGGGAAGGGCGACGATATTTTGCAAAACACAGTTTCAAGCCAGCTTTGCGAGCCTCATCGGAGTAGTATGGAGGCCAAGGCCAACAAGCAACCGCAACGAGAATTTTATTATGTTGCGCCGAAATTGCCATTTTTTCAGAACCACGCCAAGCAAACGCGCGCATGTAGCCATCAACAATATTTTGTTTGACCACTAATTCATTTTTAACTTTGTTAAGCTCTTCAATTGAATAAGGAACTTCAAAATCAAGCATTTTCGCCGAAGCGTGAAGTCGCGCGCTGTGCTCAGTGCATTTAAAAATTTTTTTATTATAAATTCTTTCGCCTTCAAAAACGCAAGAAGCATAATGTAAGCCGTGATTTAAAACATGAACGGTGGCGTCTTTCCACTCAACAAATGAGCCGTTTTGCCAAATAAATCCATCGCGTTTATCAAAAGGAATAATGTCAGACATAAAATGTAATTATAAATTTTTTATTGAATTATTTGATTTTATTTTGTGTTTTTATCAAAACAATGTCATTTTCAATCATTTCGTAAATTATTTTTGTAATTTCAGTTTTGGGTTGCCAATTTAAATCTTTTTTTATTCGCGAATTATCGCCAAATAATTGAATTTTTGGCGACGGTCGAATAAAGTCAGGATTTATTTTTAAAAAGTTTTTGTAATCAAGATTTACGAAATCAAAAGCGCATTTTAAAATGTCTTTAATTTTATAAATTTTACCGCTGGATATAACATAATCAAGGGCTTGCGCGTTTTGAATCATCAAAAACATTGCTTCGACATAATCTTTGGCGCAACCAAAATCTCTTGCCGATTCAATGTCTCCAAGCTCAATTTTATCTTCAATTCCAAGATGAATTTTGGCAACAGTTTGCGAAATTTTTCGAGTTAAAAAAATTGGATTTCGCCTTGGAGATTCATGGTTATAAAGAATTCCACAACACGCAAAAATTTTATAATTTTGACGATAATTTTTAACTAAATCAAAAGCTTTTAATTTAGAAATTCCGTAAATATTTTGCGGATTAAAAACGCTATTTTCGCTTTGCGGTGACTCATTTGACAAGCCAAACATTTCACTCGATCCCGCCAAAAAAAATCGACAATTCGGCGCAAAATTTTTAATCGATTCAAGTAAAAAATAAGTGCTATTAACATTATTATTTAAGATTGAATCTTCATTGTCTTTACTATAATCCACAAAACTAGAGCCAGCTAGGTGATAACACTCATTTGGTTGAATTTTTTTAATCAAATTTTCAGCAATTTCGAAATCATTAAGCGAATATTCAAACAATTCAATTTTATCGAGTAAATGCTCGATGTTTTTTAAATTTTTTGAATCACGATTTATCGTTCCAAAAACTTGATAATTTTTTGATAACAAAAATTCAGCAAGATAAGAGCCGTCTTGTCCACTAACTCCGGTTATTAAAGCTTTTTTCATGATTTTACAAATGCTAAAATAATTAAAATAAATACAATTTTAATGCAGAAGCGCTGTGAAGAATTTCTTCAAAACGCGATTAATAGCCGATAAAATATAAATTAATTCATAAAATATTTTTTTATTGTTGAAATAATTATTTAAAGGGTTAAACTGCAAAATAGGTAATTTTAAATTTAATAAATCAATTAAACCCGTCAATCACTTTAATTTTAAAAATTTAAATGTGTTTGATCTAGGTCAAGAAAATTTAATTTTATCTAAAAAAACATGAAAAAACACCCAAAAACTAATTTAGAGTTCATCAGAAATCTTCCAATTTTTAATAATCTTTGTGCCGAGAATATCGATGATATTCTAGCGCTCTCGACTATTTTTAATGTTAGAAAAAATAAGCTATTATTTTTTAAAGATGATGAGATAAAAAATTTTTATATTATTCTCGAAGGATCGGCAATTTTATTAGAAAACACCGCGGATGGCAATCAAAATGTTGTTCAATTTTTAAAAAAAGGCGAAGTAATTGGCGATATTTTTGCTAAAAATTTTGTTTTTAATGCATTATCCAGCGAAGATAGTTTAATAATGTTGATTCCTGCAAAATTGATCCGCGAATTAATAAAAAATAATCCAATTTTTTGTTTAAATTTGCTAAAAGAAATATCTGATTGAAAAACAAGAAAAATCTCAAGCATTCCTTGGTGACATTGATGAACATGATAAAGACAAATCATCTGACGACGATGGCGATACGCTTGATGACGATTCAACGGCAAATTATGAATCAGCATTTCCAACAATAAATGAAGATCTATCTTGCGAATCGTTTGACAGCGAAGATAGCAACGAGGATGATAAATTGGTGCACATTGCAAATCAAATGGAAAAGAGGGATATCAAATTGGATTCAAAGCATGTCAAAAAGATATCAAAACAACTATTTGGCAAACTTGAAAACTTTATTCAACAGAAGCGAGATGAATATTGGGAAAAGTATTCTTTGGCTAATCAAATCCCTCGAACAACAACAGAAACTGAAGACGTCGG
>CAIOKL010000142.1 GCA_903858915.1 uncultured Alphaproteobacteria bacterium
AATATTTGTATTAATATTTGTCGAAGGATTGGTGGCACAACAAAAAATCCTCGATGATTTAGGTTCTGTCATTTTTTCAATGATAAATTTACTAATTTCTATTTTATTTTGAACAATGTGATCAATTAAAAATATTCGCAAATAACCATTGTCGAAAATAGAATTCAAAGCATTGCCATCGATTAGATGCTTAGCGGTTTCAATATTTCCATTCCTTAAAGCATCGTAATTTAATCTTTGCGCATGTTTGAAATTTTTTTTAATAAAATCAGCATTAAAAAATGCTTTAATTATATGTTCCGATGCAGAATTAATCTTCGAAATATGTCCAGAAAAATCATCGCCCAACATTCTAAATATTTTGGGATTATCATTTTCTATGGCGTATTTTATCATTGGCGCAGATACAGATTCGGGAAAAGGGGGAGTTAAATTTAGGGCTTTTAAAAATTCACCATTTTCTCTTCGCGTTACTAATTTCAATATTTTAAATATTTCTTCATCTTGATTTTCATAGCCAGTTTTAATTTTGGCAACCATATCGACGCCCCTAAGGCACTCTAATAGAAATTTAAAAGTTGTTAAATCTTTATTTTCCAATGATATGGACAGTAATATATTACTTTTTACAAATTTAAATTTATTTTCTATTGCAAAATATGGGTTAATTGATGATTGATTTTGAAGACTAAACTTTAAATCCAGAAAAAAAGACAATATTCCAATGTCTTTGTTGTAAGTTGCAATTTGCAGAGGATTAAGATTGTTTAGAGGATTTTGGGTGTCCGCAACAAGTCTATGCTGAATTAATTCTAAAAATTTTTCTCGCGGATTGTTTTTAAAAATAAAATCAACGGTGTTTTTTTCAAAAAATTGCCTTGGATAATGAAGTATATTTGCTTCTCCCCTCTTTAATTCCAGAGTAAAAATAGGGTGTGATATTAAATCTTTTAAGAGAGTTTTTTTCTCTAAATCTTCGTAATCTTGATCGCTTATATTTCCAATTCGATAAATTTTTTTATGAATATCAAGTGATTCAGCATCGTAACCGTAATATTTTTTAATATTATGTTGATAGAGATTGGTGGTTGATGTAATTATATTCTGATATTTTTTATATTCGGGCTTTATTTCTCTAGGCTTGCCATCTATTTTTGGTTGATAAAAAAAATCTTCAAATTTTTGTTGAGTTTTTGTTTCAAAATCTTCAAAAAAACAGGCTAAAAATAAAATATTTGTGCTTTTAAATTTTTCCGAAAGAAGATTCAAAGTTTTTATTCCGATCGTTATGTCGATTTCTTTTTGCTCCGCACTTTTATCTTCGTTTAATACAAACAAATTTAATAAAATATCAATTTTTTTTATATCAAGATATTTAAGGTCTTTATCTTTGTAAAATAAGCTTTCGAGCGTTGAAAATTCTCTTAAAAAATCCTGCGATTCATGTTGAAAATCTTGAATTTTTGGTAAAATTATTTGTTTAAAATCGGGTTTAGATTTTAAGGAAAGTTCATAGGTAAATTCATCAATTTTAAATATATCTTCAGTTAAAATTGTGGAAGTTGAAATCGAAATACCAAAATTTAATTTCTTAAGAAAAGCTCTTCTAATATTGTTGTCCTGAGCAGTTAAAGTTAATGGCATTTCACTATAATCTTGGTATAAATCATCGATTATTTTATCAAATTCTTCGTCAAATTTTTTTGAAAAATTTCCAACAAAATCTAAGGCTTCAAATAGTTCGATATCTTTAATGGGAGCCGGATAAAAACCATCAATTTTGGATATTTCTTGCTGATCCGTGTGAAGTAAATATAGCAAGCATGATTCAAGATGCGCTTGGTTTCCCGGATAAACTTTTGAAGCTAATTGCGAAGTTTTTATTAATAATAAATTTTTAATAGCCTGAGCAACATAATCGATTGCGTCGAGATTCATCGATTGATCTCTTATTCTTTGCGAAGTGCCGTGCAAGCATGCAAAAATTACTTCATTGGGTTTTCCGGGAAATATTGCCAAAGAATCCAAAGCTTTTTTGGCGGATTCGGCTTCATCTAAACTTTTATTTTCTAGCAAAAAAACCAATTTTGATAAATAAGTGCTATATTCTTGCATTGTTGATATAAAAGCTTCCTTATCGATTGAATTCGGAATATTTCTATAAAAACCTCCGGAGCTTCCAAGATTATTTAAAATTGCCGATGAATCTCTAGAAGAAAATTTTTCTTGAAAATATTCTTGGAAATAATCTAAAGTTTTTTTGGCAATTTCTTTTAAATCTAATTCAGATTTAGAAAATGTCGCTTCTAGAAACCAATTGTTGGAAAATTTTATAACTTCTTGCGCATTTCCAGAAAATTTTTCTAAAGTTTCTGCATTAATTTTGCTTAATCTAACTTCTTTTAAATACGCTATGTAACTTACTAACGCTTGGTGTGAATTGATTTTTTGAATCGATGCCGTTGAATCATCTAAAATTTCTGACAACATAAATATAATTTAATATAGGTGGTTTATAGTATTATAAACTCATTACTTAAATTAATTTAATATTTTTTATCAATAACTATTTACCAAAAATATCTTCGGCAAGTTTTTTTAAAGTGGCTTCAAGCTCTTTATTTTCAATATTTTGTAGAGTTAAGTTGACCATTTTTTCGGTATTTTGATCGGTAATTTTTTTGTCAGGCAAAGCGCTTTCAATACTTTTCGGCTCTTGTTTGATAATGATTTTAACGATTGATTTAAAGCCGTACAAAGTGGCAATTCTTTCAATAATTATTTCGGAATTATTTTCTAAAAAAAAGCCGACGGAGCTATTATAGACTGATATCGTAAGCTTGGCGCCACTTTTATTTTTTTCAAAATTTACCATTTTAGGTGGTGCAGGGTTTGGAATATGGTGCGGAATGTTAGGCGCTATTTTTGCCAGCCATGTTCCAGAAAA
>CAIOKL010000143.1 GCA_903858915.1 uncultured Alphaproteobacteria bacterium
TGAATAAAATTAATATTATGTTTACAAATTTCCCATAATTTTTCGGAAATATTATACTTTATATTCATTTCTTTAATTCTTGCGGAAATATGTTCAAAACTCAGTATTTGCAATAATTTCTGATTAATATTCGTAAGTTCTGTTATATCATAATTCATCGCCGATTTCGAAAATTTATCAAAACTAAAATCATGAATTAATTGCTCGAAATTTTGATAAATTTTAAGACTTTCCGAAGTGCCGATTTGTGCCAATAAATTGATGATTGCCATGGTTTCGTAGCCATCTTGACGCAAAGTTTTGACATCAAAACCACCTTCCCTTTTGGAAATTTTACCTTCCGAAGCCTTGACCAAAGCCAAGTGAGCAAAGTCGGGAGCTTTGGCACCCAAAGCTTCAAAAATCTGAATTTGAATGGCGGTGTTGGTGATGTGATCTTCGCCACGAATAATATCGGTGATGCCGTAATCAATGTCATCAACCACCGAACAAAAAGTATAAGTTGGAATGCCAAAACCATTTTCATCTTCTTCGCGAATTAAAATTGGATCGGAAAAATGACGTCCATCATAAGTAATTTTGCCCTTAATTTTATCATCCCAACTGGTGGGCTTATCATTGAGTAAGAAGCGATAATGAGGCTTCAAACCGCTTTTTCTTAATTCATCTTTTTGCTCTTTGGTAAGTTTTAACGAAGCCCGATTGTAAACTGGCGCAATGCCCGAAGCACTTTGGGCCTTTCTTTGTAAATTCAACTCCTCGGCGGTTTCGTAGCATTCGTAAAGTCGATGATTGGCGAGTAATTTATTTTTGGCTTCTTCGTAACGAGCCAAGCGATCTGATTGCTTAAAAACCTCGTCATAATTGAGCCCAAGCCATTTCATATCGGTGAAAATCATGTCGCGATATTCATCGCGAACCCTTTGTGAATCGGTGTCGTCTAAACGCAAGAAAAATTTTCCACCAGTTTTTTTAGCGTAAAGATAATTGATGATTGAGGCACGAATATTGCCAACGTGCAAAAAGCCTGTAGGCGAAGGAGCGAAGCGAACTTTTGTGGTCATAAAATTTTTTAATCAAATCTGTTTTAGTGAAATTTTCTTTAAAATTATGCGATTTTAAAAGTGGAAATTCAAGTAAGAATATAATTAAAATGGTTTGATTAAAATTACTTAATCCCTAAAATTATTTACTAAAAAGATTTTTGTTATTTAGATTTATTTTTTTAGAATATTTTATTATTTATTTAACTCACCAAATCTTTATGACCATTAAAAATATTGATGCGAAAACTTTAAAAAATTGGCTTGATAATGATCAGGCGATTTTAATTGATGTTCGCCAACCCGCAGAACATCGCTCGCAAAAAATTGACAAAGCAAAATTGATACCTCTCGACGAAATTTGCAAAGAAAAATTACCCGAAATTGGTGATAAAAAATTTGTAATACATTGCCAAGGTGGCAAGAGAAGTTTATCGGATTGTCAAAATTTATTAAATGAAAATCAGAAATTAA
>CAIOKL010000144.1 GCA_903858915.1 uncultured Alphaproteobacteria bacterium
CGGTTTATGACAAACTATTATTTGCTACGCTAGCAATGCTTTTCACAACATTTTTAGCCATTTTTACAAGCTATATTTTAACTAGAAAAATTCCAAAAGTTGCAACATTTTCCGCGTGCATTCTCGGATTTTTTTGTGGATTAACAATTTTTTTTGACGATGAATATTATATAAAAATTAAACCAACAATTATAAATTTAATTTTTGCCGGAATATTATTTTATGGAAATTATGCACAAAAACCAATGTTAAAATATTTGCTTGGCGAGCAAATAAAAATGAACTTTAAAAATTGGCAAATTTTATCTTTTCGTTGGGCATGTTTTTTTTGCTCTTTGGCAATTTTAAATGAAATTATTTGGAGAAATTTTTCAACGGATTTTTGGGTGCAGTTTAAAGTTTTTGGTATGATGACAATTTCGATGGCGTTTACTCTTTCGCAGATTCCTTTCATAATTAAAGCGCAAAAATCCGATTAAGATTTTTTAAATTAATAATCAATAATCGTAACGATATTTAGGCTATTAATATCTTCAATTCCCGAAACATAAACTGAATTTTTATCAATTTTTCTAACTATGCCGATGAGTAATCCCGGTGGAACTGCATCACCATCGCTTGAGGTAAATATTTTATCGCCAACGGCAATTTGATGATTCTTAGGAAGATATAAAATTTCCATTAAGCCACTGTTATTTCCGGCGAGAATCCCTCTATTTCTAGCTCTAGAGGCGATTATTGGAATGCGAGAACTTGAGTCGGTTAATAAAAGTATTCGTGATTTATCTTCGAAAACTTCGGAAACTCTGCCGATAACTCCGCGATTGCCGGCAATAATTTGCCCCTCTTTAATATCGCGACTTTGCCCCGAATCAATTAATAATTTTTGGTCAAAAGCTTGATGTGACATTCCTATTACTCGAGCGATTTTGTAGTTTTCAGTTTTTGATTTTACGAAATTTAAAGCGCTTCGCAATTCTTTATTTTCTTGATGAATTGCAAGTGAAGTAAGGTAATAATTTTGTAATTTAAATAACTCTTCCCTTAATTGAATATTCTCTTTTTTTGCCATTGCTAATTTGTTAAAATTAACAATCAAATCAATCGATGAGTTAATCGGAAGTGATACTATTTTAATAATCGGAGTTGATATTGTTATGAAACTATTG
The DNA here is from genome assembly GCA_903858915.1 of uncultured Alphaproteobacteria bacterium. Classification (GTDB taxonomy): domain Bacteria; phylum Pseudomonadota; class Alphaproteobacteria; order Rickettsiales; family UBA1997; genus CAILUF01. The sequence goes on from CAIOKL010000144.1 coordinate 1,170, forward strand.
CTGATTTTACTGCTAAAATCTTGATTAATTTTTGAAGTTATTAAGCAAATGATGCACAGAAAAATAAAAAACATAGTTTCAATTTTGCGAAAAACTAAATTGAAACTATGTTGAATTATCAGGTTTGATCTGGGCGTGTGGTTTAGATAGCTGGTCATTGAAAATAAATTTAATGATTTTAGTCTTGTCTAAATAAAGTTGCTCTGAACATTTTGGTATTTTCTAAAACTTTACCGCATCCGTTCACTACGCAAAGCAAAGGATCTTCAGCGACGAAGACAGGTAAACCAGTTGCTTGTCTAATAACATGATCAAGATTTTTTAATAAAGCTCCGCCACCAGAAAGAACGATTCCTCTTTCAACGATATCAGAAGAAAGTTCGGGAGGAGTGCATTCGAGGGCAACTTTAATCGCATCAACGATTTGTTCGACTGGCTCCATCAAGCTTTCGGCAATTTGGCGTTCAGTTAAAATCATTTCTTTAGGAATTCCGTTTGATAAATCGCGACCTTTAACTTCTACGACTAAGCCGTCGCCTTGCTCAGGAGGGCATGCGGCGCCAATATTTTTCTTAATTCTTTCAGCGGTTGATTCGCCGATTAATAAATTTTGATAACGGCGAATATAAGAAATGATAGCCTCATCCATTTTGTCTCCGCCAACGCGAACTGAACGAGAATAAACAATGCCACCAAGTGATAAAATTCCAACTTCGGTTGTTCCGCCACCAATGTCAACAATCATTGAGCCTGTAGGTTCAGTAACGGGAAGGTTAGCGCCAATTGCTGCGGCCATTGGCTCTTCGATTAGATAAACTTCATTAGCGCCAGCGCCTTCTGCGGCGTCTTGAATAGCTCTTCTTTCAACTGGAGTTGAGCCAGATGGAACGCAAATAATAATTTGTGGGCCTAACCAACTTTTAGTTTGATTAACTTCGCGAATAAAATGTTTAATCATTTCGGCGGCGACTTTGAAATCAGCGATAACGCCGTCTTTCAAAGGACGAATAGCCTCGATTTTTGCAGGCGTACGACCTAACATCATTTTGGCGGTATTGCCGAAAGCGCAAGTGACGGATTTTCCGCCTTCGCTTAAAACTGCAACAACCGATGGCTCATTGAGAACAACGCCTTGGCCACGAACATAAACTAAAGTGTTAGCGGTGCCAAGATCGATAGCAATATCTTTTGAGGTAAATGAAAATAATTTTGGGAACATGATTTCTCCTAATGGTTTTTTAATTTTTCTAAACAATTTATATAAGCGATTGCTGAAGCAACTAAAACATTAGTGCTGGCACCACTTGCAGAATAAATTCGATTATCTTTTTTAAGACGAACGAGGACATTAGCTTGCGCATCGGTTCCTTCGGTTACAGCCTCAACTTTGTAGAGTTCAAGCTTTGATCCGTTAGGAATAATTTTATCAATTGCAGAAAAAATTGCGTCAACTGGACCGTCTTTAGAAACAAAACTAGTTTGTTCAATATTGGAGTCAATTCTTATTTTTATAAAAATTTTAGCATCTTTATTATTTCCGCAATCAACATCGAGTTCTAAAAGTTGATAATGTGCTTGATTTTCAATGATTGAGCCGTCAATTAAAGAAACTAAATCTTCATTAGAAATTTCTTTTTTCTTGTCGGCTAAATCTTTAAATCTCAAAAAAGATTCATTGATAATTTCTTCGGATAAATCATAACCTAATTCTTTTAAACGATCTTTGAAAGCTGAACGACCTGAAAGCTTGCCAAGTGTTAAAGAAGTTTTTTCAATGCCAACCGATTGCGGAGTTATAATTTCATAAGTTGCACGATGTTTTAACATGCCATCTTGATGAATTCCACTTTCGTGAGAAAAAGCGTTGGCGCCTACAATTGCTTTATTCGGTTGAACTACGAAACCAGTGATATTTGAAACTAATTTTGAAATTCTTGAAATCATTGTTGTGTCAATATTCGTTTCGAAATTATAAATATCGGAACGAGTTTTTATAGCCATAACAATTTCTTCGAGAGCCGCATTACCCGCTCTCTCACCGATGCCATTGATTGTGCATTCAATTTGCCTTGCACCCGCGCGCATCGCCGATAAAGAATTAGCAACCGCCAATCCGAGATCATCGTGACAATGAGCGGAAATTATAGCTTTATCGATGTTTGTAACATTGTTTTTTATGGCAGTAATTAAAGCAAAATATTCTTCGGGAGTTGTGTAGCCAACAGTGTCGGGAATGTTGATAGTTGTTGCTCCGGCATCGATTGCAGTTTCGATGGCTTTAAATAAAAAATCGTGTTTTGAACGGGTGGCATCTTCGGGTGACCAATCAACTTCATCGCATAAATTTCGAGCAAGCCCAACGCTGTCTTTGATAGCTTCAAGGACTTGTTCTTGCGACATTTTAAGTTTGAATTCCATGTGAATTGGTGAAGTCGCGATGAAAGTATGAATTCGTGAACAGTGCGCTCCTTTCAAGGCTTTGGCGGTAATTTCAATATCATTTTTTTTGGCACGAGCTAAGCCACAAATTGTAGAATTTTTTATAGTTTTAGCAATGCGATTAACTGCTGAAAAATCACCTTCCGATGCAGCTGGGAAGCCAGCTTCTATAACATCGACGCGCATTTTTTCAAGAGCTTTAGCAATCAGTAATTTTTCTTCAATGTTCATGGTGGCGCCGGGAGCTTGCTCGCCGTCGCGAAGAGTGGTATCAAAAATAATTATTTTTTCTTTCGCCATGTGATTTAAAGTTGCATTCTTGAAATTTTTTTCATACATTTTAACAAAATTATAAAACTTAAAAACACAAAATCAATTCAAAATTTTTGAAAAATGCCTCATTATAAAAATATAATTGATATCGCTTCAATCGCGACTCCATGCACTTTTGAAGAAAATGATTTAATAAAAAAAATTCTTGTTAAAAATAATTTTGAAGTAAATTTTTTTAATGAAAAAAAAGTTTCAATTAATGAACCGCAAAATCATCATTTCGCAAGCGTCGAGGCTTATGAGCGGTTTTTAAATTTTAAAGAAGCGAGTGAAAATGTTGATTCAAAAATAATTTGGTGTAATCGTGGAGGCTACGGCAGTGCGGATATTTTGCCATTTTTATATCAAATGCCCAAACCTAAAAATAAAAAAATTTTAATCGGTTTTAGTGATATAGTTTCGATCACCACTTTTGTTCAAAAAAATTGGGGTTGGAAAGTGGTTTGCGCACCAATGTTATCGCAGATTTTGAAGAATAAAATTTCTGCGCAATCGCAACAAATAATTTTTGATTTAATTCATGGAAAAATTACCGAATTAAATTACGATTTAAAATTATTAAAAGGCGTTGCAAGTGCCGTGGAAGCTGAAATTGTCGGTGGTTGCGTAAGTGTTTTAGCAGGAAATTATGCCACGAAAAATCAATTAAATTGGCGTAATAAAATTTTATTTTTAGAAGATGAGGGTGAAGACGGCGAAAGGCTTGAGCGCTATTTTACGCAAATTGCTTTTATGATTAATGAAAAAAAATCTTCGCCAAAAGCCATTTTATTGGGAAATTTTTTAGAAGGTAATGATTTTGGCAATCCGCAATCGCAAAAAATTAACACCGCAATTCAAAAATTTTGTGATAAAATTAAAGATATTGCAATTTGGCAAGAAACCAGCAATTCTCTAGGGCATTCCTTTAATCAAAAACCTTTAATTTTAGGAATTAAAAGTAAAATTTTAACTCAAGGAAAAATTTCGCAAAAAATTAATTTGAGTTTTTTTTCTAAAAAGTTAAAAATAAAATAATCGATTTTTTAAAGAAAATAATTTTATTGATAAAGTGACTTCTGCAAATCAAAATAAAAACATGACCATTAATTTTGGTCCACAACATCCCGCGGCTCATGGAGTTTTGCGTTTAGTTCTTGAAATGGATGGCGAGGTTATAACTCGTGCCGATCCGCATATTGGCTTGCTTCATCGCGGAACCGAAAAACTGATCGAATATAAAACTTATCTTCAAGCCGTCCCATATTTTGATCGCCTAGATTATGTTTCGCCAATGTGCCAAGAACATGCTTACGCCTTGGCGGTAGAGAAGTTGCTCGGTTGCAATATTCCGCGTCGTGCGCAATTTATTCGCGTGATGTTTTCGGAAATTACGCGCCTTTTAAATCACATTATGGCAATTACCACTCAAGCCCTTGATGTTGGCGCGATGACGCCACTTTTATGGATGTTTGAAGAGCGCGAAAAAATGATGGGATTTTATGAAAAAGTTTCGGGTGCGAGAATGCACTCAGCTTATATTCGCCCCGGTGGAGTGCATCAAGATTTGCCGGCGGGATTGCTTGAAGAAATCGCCGATTTCATTAAGCAATTTCCGAAAAAAATTAACGACATGGAAAATCTTTTAACCGAAAATCGTATTTTTAAACAAAGGATGGTTGATATCGGAGTGGTGTCGCACCAACAGGCTCTTGACTGGGGATTTTCTGGCCCGATGATTCGTGGCTCAGGAATCGCTTGGGATTTGCGCAAAAGTCAGCCTTATGAAATTTATGGCGAACTCGATTTCGATATTCCAATTGGCAAAAATGGCGACTCCTACGACCGTTATTTAATTCGTGTTCAAGAAATGTATGAATCGATTAAAATCATTGAACAATGCATCGCTAAAATTCCAAATGGCGAAGTGATGACGGATGACAAAAGAGTTGCTCCGCCAAAAAGATCCGACATGAAAAATTCGATGGAAAGTTTAATAAATCATTTCAAACTTTACACCGAAGGTTATCGCGTTCCCGCCGGCGAAGTATATGGTTGCGTTGAGGCGCCGAAAGGTGAATTCGGAGTTTATATAATTTCCGATGGTTCAAATAAACCGCATCGTTGTCGTCTCCGCACCCCTGGATTTGCCCATTTGCAAGGTTTGGAATTTATGGTAAAAGGCAATTTATTAGCCGATGTCGTTACGGTAATTTCAACGCAAGATATTGTATTTGGAGAAGTTGATAGATAAAATTTGACATTTGCAATTTTTAAAATATCATTTTCGCCCTAATTTTTTAGGTTTATTTAAATTTTATTATCCAGTAGCTATTTCTAGTTAAAAATATTTTAATTTTTAAAAATCTAAATTTTATATAAACCTGTTATTTTTTTTAAGATGAAAATTTATAATTCAATAAAATCGGCTAAAAAAAGAGACAAAAACTGCAAAGTAGTGCGCAGAAAAGGTCGTCTTTACATTATTAACAAAGTAAATCCTCGCTTCAAAGCTCGTCAAGGTTAATTTATTTGTAATTTAAGATGAATGATTTTACTAAAAAAATCAGACTTGGCACCAGAGCTAGTAATCTAGCTCTTTCTCAGGTTGCCGAAATTCATCTTTTAATGGCCGATTTTTTCCCAGAAATTAAGATTGAAGTTGTTCCAATCGTAACTTCGGGAGATAAAATTCAAGATAAAAATCTTGCCGAAATTGGAGGCAAGGGTTTATTTATCAAAGAGCTTGAAGAGGCTCTAATACATAATAAAATCGATATTGCGGTGCATTCTTCAAAAGACATTCCGCCGATAGTTCATGAAGATACAGAAATTTGTGCGTTCACTAAACTTCTCGATTCAAGAGATTGTTTTGTTTCAAAAAAATATTCCTCATTCAAAAAATTACCAAAAAATGCCGTAATCGGCACTTCTTCAACTAGGCGTAAAGCTTACATACTCAAACAGCGCCCCGATTTAAAGGTGATTAATTTCCGTGGCAATATTGATACTCGCTTGGGTAAAGTTGAAAATGACGAAGTGGATGGTGCGATTTTAGCGGTTTCGGGCTTGGTTCGTTTAGGTAAAGAAAGTAAAATCACCGAAGTTTTTGATGTTGAAAAAATGTTGCCATCGGGCGGACAAGGTTCTTTGGCGATTCAAATTCGTAAAGAAGATAAAAATTTAGCAAAAATTTTACAAAAAATTAATGATGAGCCAACGCAAATTTGCGTAAAAAGTGAAAGAGCTTTTTTGCGTGAATTGGGCGCCTCTTGCACTACACCAGTAGGTGCTTATGCCTATATTGAAAATAAAAAATTAATTTTAAAAACTGCAATTATCGATTATGACGGAAGTGAAATTTTTGAAACCACTTCCAAATGCGATATTTCTTTGGAAAAAGCTATCGAATTAGGCGTTAAAGCTGGCGAGCAAACCAAGAAAAAAGCCCAAAAACTACTTCAAAAAATTATTTAAATTTTACAATTAATTAATTTTCATGAAAAAAATCAAAGACTTCTTAATAAAAAATAATTTCGATTATTTTTTATTGCCCAATTCCGATGAATTTTTTTCGGAATATCTCCCGCAAAATCAAAAAAAAATTGAATTTATTTGTGGCTTTACCGGCTCGAGCGCGACTATAATTTTTGGTCAGAAAAAAAGTTATTTTTTCACCGATGGTCGTTATATTTTGCAAGCAAAAAAACAATTAGATCTAAATGAATTTGAAATTATTAATATTGCCGAAAAGTCTTTAATTGCATGGCTTAAGGAGTTTGTTGATGAAGCGCAAAATCTCGCTTTAGATCCAAAATTATTGAGTAAAAATTTTGTTGATGAATGTGAGGTTTTTTTGTCAAAAATTACTTTTTTGCAAAAAAATCCAATCGATGAAATTTGGGTTGATAAACCTATTCAAAAAAATTCACAAATTTTTTCTTGTCCATTAAATTTAGTTGGCGAAAGTTTTGAACAAAAAAAATCAAAAATTTTGAATGATTTTTTGAGCGATGGAATTTTTATTTCGAAGCCTGAAAATTTGAATTGGTTGTTAAATATTAGAAGTGATGATATTGAATTTACTCCTTTGTTTCTAGCGCAGGGACTACTTTTTAAAAATGGTAAATTGATTATTTTTAGCGATGAAGAAAGGTTTGAAAATATTAAATTAGAAAATGTTGAAATAATTTCTAAGCAAAAATTTGAAGATTATTTTAAAGATTTTTCCACGAAAAAAATATCAATTCAAATTGACAAAAAAACTACAAATTATTGGATTTGTGAAATTTTTGAAAAAAATAATATAAAATTTTTTCATAAAAATTGTCCAATTGAAATTTTAAAAGCCGTTAAGAATTCTCAAGAAATAATTGGCGCCAAAAAATCTCATTATCAAGACGCCATTGCCTTGGTTAGATTTTTATTTTGGCTTGATGATTCTCAAAAAAAACAACAAATTATTTCCGAGATTTCGGCGCAAGAAAAATTGTTAGAATTGCGAAAAAAATCTGACCATTTTCTTTATCCAAGTTTTGAAACGATTTCTGGATTTGAAGCCAACGGCGCCATAATTCACTATCGTGCAACGCCACAAACCAACAAAGATTTTTTAGGAAATTCTTTGTATTTATTTGATTCGGGCGGACAATATTTCGGTGACGATTTTTGCGGAACGACGGATGTCACGCGTACCATTGCCATCGGCAAGCCAAACGGCGAAATGATCGAAGATTATACGCGAGTTTTGAAGGGGCATATCGCTCTGGCGCGAATTAAATTTCCGCGCGGAACTTGCGGTGCGCAACTTGATATTCTTGCGCGCTCGTATCTTTGGAATGCGGGAAAAAATTATGATCACGGCACCGGTCACGGCGTCGGAAGCTTCTTATCAGTGCATGAGGGGCCTTGTTCGATTAGTAAAAATTCGCATCAATCTCTACAAATTGGCATGATTTTATCAAACGAACCCGGATTTTATAAAGAAGGCGAATATGGAATTCGCTTAGAAAATCTTATGCTGGTCAAAGAATTTGATGAAAAATTTTTATGTTTTGAAACTTTAACTTTGGCGCCTTTCGATTTTAGCTTGATTGACTTTAAAATGCTCACTTACCCTGAGAAAAAATGGTTGGCTGAATATCATCAAAATATTTTACAAATAATCGGTGAAGAGCTTAATTATCAAGAATTAGCGTGGTTTATTGCTAATTATGGCGGGATGGGAGTTGCTACGCAGTAACTTTGCTTATGTTTAAATTTGCTAAAGAAAATTTAAGGATAAGATGAATCGCTTCACGGCGAACGAATTGCAGTTTCCGCGATGAGATTTATCTTCTAAATCCCCGTAAGGGCAACCTTTGCAGTTGCTCATTGGCAAAATCAACATTCTTAATTTACCAAAAAATTCGTCAATTCGCGATAATTTTTTTTACAAAATTTCTGTAAAAAAATTATTTTATATTTCTGTTTGTGGCAAGTTGTTAGTTTTGGTGACTGAGGTTGGATGTGGAGTTGGTTTTGGAGCTTTTGAAGTTGGAGCTTTTCCGGCACCAAGTCCTCCAAAAAAGAAATCCAAAGGGCTAACATTATTTGATTGAGGTGTTGAATTTTTTCGACGAGGTAAGCCTTGATTGGCGACCATTCTGGGATGGCGATCATCATGAGCATTATTCTGTCTTTGCTCGTTTTGATTAAAAATATTTAAAAATGATTCGAAAAATTTTTCATCATTTTTTGGCGTTTTCCGAGTTGCGCGCGGTTCTTGTTGTTGCGGTTTTGGAGGTTGATGTATTTGTTGTGGTGCTTGATGAATTGGTGGTGGTAATTGCGCTTTCTGATTTTGAGGTTTAGTTGGAGCGCCCAACAATAAAGTTAGAAGGCTATTATCGGGTTGTCGTGAATTTGGGCGGATTGGTTGTTCTCTTGGAATATTAGCTGGGGGAGGGTTGTGGCTTGGACGATTCTGATGGGAAAAATTTCCAAATAATGAATTCAGTAAACTTCCCTCTTCAAAGAAAGGATTTTTTTCTTTTTGCGAATTTCCTCGATTAGGGGGAATTGCATTTGAAGCGCCCTGTGGAGGTATTGAGGGAGCTGGAGATTGTGGATAAGGAAGTGCATTATAATTGCCAGGGAAATTTAAGTCTGCGGAAGACGGTAATGCAGAATATGGTTGCTGATAATGCAATTCGCCAGTCTGCTGATAAAGAGGTGGCGTTGTAGAAGAAAATAAATATGAATTCATAAAATCAGGATTATTCCTTCTATTTTCGAAACTATTTGGAGAGGGGATTTGTGGAGGCTGACTACTTTCTTCACTTCGACTCATTACTGGAGTTAAGCTTCCATCTGATCGATAACTTCTAGGCATAAATTTATTAATTAAAATTAAAGTAATATTTTATCAAAATTTAAAAACTAAAATTTTTTTTACTTTAAGCAACAAATAAATATAATTTATTTCTAAATAGAACATATTGAAAATTAAAAGCAAATAAATAATGTAAAAATTACAATAATTTATTTGTTTTTTTAATAATAATATCGGCGAGATTTTTTGCTAATTGGGTTTTGGTGCCTTTGAATAAAGGGCTATGAGAAGTTTTTTCAACAAAAAAAGCTGAAGTGAAATCGCTACCAAATATTTTGCCATTTTCAATATCGTTCGCCACAATCAAATCGCAATTTTTATTCAGTAATTTTTGTTTGGCATTTTCAAGTAAATTTTCACTTTCCGCACAAAAGCCTATTACTAGAGCGGGGCGGTTTGGTGCTGTTCCAACAAATTCTAAAATATCGGGATTTTTTTCAAGTTCTAAAGTTAAATTTTGATTGGTGGATTTTTTAATTTTTTGCGCAGAATAATTTTTTACGCGATAATCGGCAACGGCGGAACAGCCAATAAAAACATCTATTGAATTTAATGAATTTTTAACCTCTTCAAACATTTCTTGCGCAGTGTTAACGGAAATTGTTGATTTCAAAGAAGTTTTAATTTCTTGCGTTAAATTGCCGGAAATTATTTTAACATTGGCGCCCATTTCGCTTAAAATTTTGGCAATCGCCAGCGCTTGTTTACCCGAAGATTTGTTGCCAATAAAGCGTACGGGGTCAATTGGCTCAATAGTTGAGCCGGCGGTGATTAAAATATTTTTTCCCGCCAAAATATTTTGATTTTTGAAAAAAATTTCAATTTCTTCGACAATTTTTTCGGGCGACGCCATTTTGCCAAAACCTTCTTCTCCGCAGGCCAAAATATCTTTTTCAGGCTCGATCATGCTCAAATTATTTTGTAAAATTTTAGTAATATTTTTTTGCGTAATATCGTTGAGCCACATTTTTTCATTCATGGCGGGTGCAAAAATAATTTTTTTATTGCTCGCCAAAATTGTTGCGCTGGCTAAATCGTCGCCATAACCATTGGCGATTTTGGCGATGAAATCAGCGCTGGCGGGCGCGATCACGATTAAATCATGTTGTCGCGATAAATTAATGTGACCCATTTCAATTTCATCATCGACGGAAAATAATTGGTCAAAAGTTTTTGTGCCGGAAATTGCTGAAACTAAAAGTGGCGTAATGAATTCCTTGGCGCCGTTGGTCAAAATGCAATTTACTTCAAAAGATTTTTTTTTGAGCAAGCGAATTAATTCGATGGATTTATAGCAAGCGATGCTTCCCGTGATGATTAATAAAATTTTTTTTGGCGTCATAAATTTTTAAAAATATTCCAAGTTTTTTCAGTAATTACGCGACCGCGCGGGGTTTTTTCGATGAAGCCTTGTTGAATTAAATAAGGCTCAATTGAGTCTTCGACGGTGTCTTTTTCTTCGCTAATTGCCGACGAAATTGTTTCGACGCCAACGGGTCCACCACGATAATTTTCAGCGATAAAACGCAGATAGCGATGATCGGAAGCGTCAAGACCATAATTATCAATTTCTAATTGTGTTAAAGCGTAATCGGCGATTTTTTGAGTAATAATTTCTTGGTTAGCATTGATGGCAAAATCGCGGACTCTTTTTAAAAGTCGAATAGCGATTCGAGGCGTTCCGCGCGAGCGTTTGGCGATTTCTTTGCTGGCTAAATTTTCGATGCCAATATTTAAAATTTTAGCGTCTCTTTCAATGATTTGCTCAAGTTCTTTGACATTATAAAAATTAATGCGCAAAGGAATGCCGAAGCGGTCTTTGAGTGGATTGGCGATAGCTCCAAGGCGAGTTGTGGCGCCAACCAAAGTAAATTTTGGCAAATCAATTTTAATGGCGCGAGCCGACGGACCTTCGCCGATAATGATGTCGAGCTTAAAATCTTCCATCGCTGAATATAAAATTTCTTCAACATTTTTATTTAAACGATGAATTTCGTCGATGAATAAAATATCGCCCGCTTGCAAATTTGTTAAAATCGCAGCCAAGTCTCCCGACTTAGAAATTACTGGTCCCGAAGTGCTTTTAAAACCAACGCCCATTTCGTGAGCGATAATTTGCGCCAAAGTTGTTTTTCCAAGTCCGGGTGGGCCGAAAAATAAAGTATGGTCGAGAGAATCATTGCGACTTTTGGCGGAATTTAAAAAAATTTCTAAATTTTCTTTAAGTTTTTGTTGTCCGATAAAATCGCCAAGAAAGCTTGGCCTTAAAGTTGGCTCGAAGCTTTCATCATCTAATTTATTGGGATTGAGGTTTGGATTTTCGTTGGTCATTGGCATTTTATAAAATTAAATATTTATGAAATGATTATAATATTTTAATTTTTAAATATGAATTATATTTTTATTGCCCATTTTTTTGACAAATATTTGGTGACCAAATCTAATTCTTTGGCGGTTAATGCCCGATCATAAATAATTAATTCACCGAAATTGAAATTGGTATATAAGTTATTTTCATTGTTTCTGCCAAGATAAATTTGTGAAGATGATGTGGTTGCGACTGTATTGGTATTAGCAACATTTTTTTCTAAAACAGAATTAATATATATTTTTTGATTAATTTTGTCGGCGAGAGCGGTAATAATTACATTTTTATTAGATATGGAATTTGTTCCGACAATACTAGTGTTGGTATCTGTAGGAAAATCAA
>CAIOKL010000145.1 GCA_903858915.1 uncultured Alphaproteobacteria bacterium
AACGCTTCAAAGAAGATGCCAAAGAAGTTAAAAACGGCTTCGAATGTGGTATCGCTTTTGAAAATTTTGAAGATATTAAAGAGAAAGATATTATTGAATGTTATGAAATTGTAGAACAAAAAAGAACAATATGAATTTAAATCTAAACACTATGAAATACGCTTTAACTTCTCGCATTCTCCACTGGGTCATGGCGCTTTTAATAATTTTTTTGCTTGGCCTTGGAATTTATATGGGTGATTTTCTCGACAAAGATTCGCCAAATCGTCTCGAGGTTTACAATCTTCACAAATCACTCGGTGTTGTAGTATTAATTTTGGTTTTTTTACGCATTATAAATCGCCTTTTGACCCGCACACCAGCCCTTCCCTTCGCTATCTCGGCTCTTGAAAAAAAACTGGCAAAATTTGGACATTTCGCTTTATATTTTTTGATGTTTACCACGCCATTTTCAGGTTATTTAATGTCAAGTTTCGCAGGTTATCCCGTTAAACTTTTTTCAATTGAATTGCCCAATTTATTTGAAGCTAATTATCAAATCGCCGAATTTTTTGCTGAAACTCATGAGCTTTCCGCCTTCTCTCTTCTGGGTTTAATCGGTATTCATATTTTAGCGGTAATTCGTCATCGCTTTTTTGATAAACCCGGAAATGATGTTTTAAATAGGATGATATAATGTTGAAATATCGCATCATTCCATGCCTCGATGTCAAGGACGGACGAGTGGTAAAAGGTATTAATTTTGAAAATCTGGCCGATGCCGGCGACCCAATTTCCCAAGCACAATTTTATTATCAAGCTGGAGCCGACGAGCTGTGTTTTCTTGACATCAACGCCTCTAAAGAAAATCGTTCAACCATGTTTGAAATGGTCAAAAAAGTTGCCGAAAAATGTTTTATTCCTTTTACGGTCGGTGGCGGAGTTAATAAAATCGAAGACTTCTCGACCCTTTTAAAATGCGGAGCCGACAAGGTTTCGATAAATTCATCAGCGATCGAAAATCCTCAATTAATCCAAGATGCTTCACGCAAATTCGGCGCGCAATGCGTTGTTGTGGCAATCGATGTCAAAAAAAATTCGGCGGGAAATTACGAAGTTTTTACGCGCGGTGGTTCAATGGCAACCGGTCTTGACGCCGTCAATTGGGCAATCGAAGCCCAAAAATTAGGTGCTGGAGAAATTTTATTAACCTCGATGGACCGAGATGGCACTAAGTCGGGATATGATTTAGATTTAATTCAAAAAATCTCCTCCGTCATCAATATTCCATTAATTGCTTCGGGAGGGGTTGGCACTTTGGATCATCTCGCGCAAGGCTTAAAATCTGGAGCCTCGGCAGTTTTAGCGGCCTCAATTTTTCACTTCAAAACTCATTCGATTGACGACGCCAAACAATATTTGAATTCACAAAATCTTGCGGTTAGAATATAGTTTAATAAAAAAATTATTTTAATTTACTAACTTTAATTTATTTTTTGCATGACTTCGAACCAAGCAAATCGGCTATCCGCGATAAATTTTTATTTTATAAACATCATTTGTGTGATTTTATGTTAATTATCAAAAGTTTTTTAATCGCAATTTTAATAACCCTCAATCTCACTTCATGCGCAACGATAAATCTTTGGAAAAAAAGTTATTATGCGGAAAATTTTAAAAATTTCTTGATTACCGAGGATGGTAAAAAAATTGTTATTTTAGGTGAGAAATATCATTATATTTTTGACGATAAATCTGGCGATTTAAACAAATTATTATCATGGGAGAGTAAGTCAAAACTCGAAATTGAAAATTATAATTTTCGCATAAGTGAAATTAATAAAATTACTTGCTCGATAACGCTAAAAAGTAAATCTCAAAAAAATTCATCCGTTAATTTAAGTAAAAAAGAAACGGCTTTTCTTCAAAAACTCGGCTTCACAAACACCTCTTCCGACGAAGTTATTTTTAAAAAAAATATTAATATATCCGGAGAAAGATATTCTCCAAAATCAGGCATAAATTATGGCGCAACAGCTCCATCAAAGGACGAATATCGAGCAAATATTGAAATAGATGATTATACCGACAAAACAAAAAAAATCGTTCTTACGCCGGTTGCGGTTGTCGGCGATGGCGCATTGGCCGTTGCATTTGTAGGACTTATCTTATTAGATCCACACTTTTTACCCAGCTTTTTCCCAAATTCTAAAACTAAAAAAAAATAAAAATATCAAAATTTCGCCTTGCGAAATATTTTTAAAAAATTATCGTGATTGATGAAATATTTTTAAGCGTAAGCGAGGAAAGCGATCGGATCCTTTCTAAATAAAAATAATTAACACAACATTTTATATATGGACAGGTGGCCGAGCGGTTTAAGGCAGCAGTCTTGAAAACTGCCGTGCAGCAATGTACCGTGAGTTCGAATCTCACCCTGTCCGCCAATAAAAAAGGGCTCCCCAAAGGGAGCCCTTTTTTATTGGCGGAAAAGAATGTTTGAGTTCGAACTCTGAGTTCGACAATTTTTGTAATTTTTCTTAGCGAAACCAAAGTTTCGCTTAGAAAAATATAAAAATTGCAAGAGAATAAATTTTTTGAAAAAAAAATTTATGAACGCCATCTCACCCTGTCCGCATTGCGAACAGCGTGAGTTCGTTACTCACGGTTCGTGAGTTCGACAATTTATTAAAAAACGAATTCGTTTTTTAATAAATTGGACGCGAAAGCGACCGAAGGGAGCGATAGCGCCCGTTAGGGTGAGCAAATCCGCTAAGAGGATTTGCGAATCACAGGAGCAGTAATTTTTGTTAACGAGCTTTGCGAGTTTACAAAAATCTTGTGATCTCCAACTCGCCTGCAAGGCGAGTACAATTCGAGGCATAATTAAAAAAATGTGATGCTATTTTTGAGTTTTTTTGATCTTATTTGCCCCCAAATTTTTTAGCAAAAATTTGACTGCTTTTTTCTTCCGATTTTGGTCTAATCCACGATGCATTTTTA
>CAIOKL010000146.1 GCA_903858915.1 uncultured Alphaproteobacteria bacterium
ATGGCTAACTCCATAGTTAATACATTATTGAAGTTACAAAATTACGCCATTTTTGTGGCCTATGCAAGGGCTAAATTTGCCCAAAAAACCACGTCAAATGGGCTTTAGATCATTATCATCAAAGAAAGGGAAGTGTAAAAATTATTTTAACAGAAGGCAAAATTATTGATTTTATGTAGAGTAATAAAATTCGTTTTTATTTTGATAAAAATCAAATTCTAATTAAAAAATTTCAGATTCAAGCATTGCCAGCATTGGTTGAGCAACAAGAAAAAATGTTAAAAATCATGGAGGTTGTTTTGTGAAAAAAATAATTTTTTCCATAATTTTTATTTTAATCATTAATAATGCTAATGCCAAACAATGCACGGGTAGAATCGTCAATCCCATAACAGATGTTTGTTGGTCATGTATATTGCCAATATCGATTGGAGCTAGTCCTGTAGTTCCCGGAAAAACTGCCGATACTTTTAATTTTCCTTCACCGCTTTGCGTATGTCCTGCTCCGCCTCCAATTTTTGTTAGACCCGGAATTGCTATTGGTTATTGGGAACCAATTAGAATGGTTGATGTAACTAAAGAACCGTTTTGTTTTGTAGGAATTGGTGGCAAGAAAATTGATCCAGGAATTTCAATTGGATCGGCGGGAGATCCTGAAATTGGCACGGGAAATCAAGAAGATCCCGCAACTTGGAATGTGCATTGGTATATTTATCCAATTTTAAATTTGCTTGGAATTTTGTTTGATGGAATATGCGCAGAATTAACTCAAAGTTTTGATGTGGCTTATATTACCGAAATAGATCCTCTATGGCTTGATGATGAATTATCATTTTTAATCAATCCCGAAGCAATTTTATTTGGCAATATTATTGCTCAAGGCGCTTGTGTTGCCGATTGCTTATCAGCTTCATTTTGGTTGCCTCTAGATCCGTTATTTTGGTGTTCGGGTTGTCAGGGAGGAATGTATCCGGCAAACGGCAAAGTGCTTACTCATAATACTTCAATTCAATCTTCATCTTTAGTGGTTTCAAGAATGCTTTATAAATTGCATCGTGAAGTGATGTTGCCAATCACTTCTGGTCCTGAAGCGATATGCCAAGCCATTCCATCGCCGATGATAAAAAAATCACAATATCGCACGCAACTCACTGTTCCCGTGCCAACTATCGATCCTTTTATGGGTTGCAATCCTCTTGGAAAATCAACATTTTTTTGGGAATCAATGAGGGAAATTCCTGTGAGTGGCGAAGATTTTAATTATTTAATTTGGAGGAAAAGAAACTGCTGTGCATTATAGAAAATCATTAAACAAATTATCATTTTTACTAATCATTATTTTATTTTTAAATGAAGATTTATTAGCAAATAATAAAATTGAAAATATCGATTTTGAAGCTAATCAATTGATTGATTTTGTTGAGAATAAAAAAGAGCAAGAAATCAAGAATCATCAAGCGGAAGTAGACGATATTATTAAAAAAACTGCCGAAATAAAAACCCAAAATAATTATAAAAAATCGATCGATTGGTTAGCTAAAAATAATGAAAAATTATTTTCGCAACAAACTAAAAAATTGCCAAAAATTGATTATGATATTGATGATAATCATAGAAAAAATGACGCAATTGCGCAATTGCTTCACAATTATCGATTTAAATCCGATGAAATAAAAAAAACCTCCATAAGTCATTATCCATTGATGATTTTTGTTTCAGCATCCATTCCCAAAGAAAGTTTAAAAGACTTGATGTATCAAGCTAAAAAAGCCGGTGCAGTTTTGGTTTTTAACGGCTTAATTGGCAATCTTAAAAATACCCAAGAATTTTTAAGTAATATTTCCAAAGATGATTTATCGGCAATAATTGATCCTCGATTATTTGAATTATTTCAAATAAAAATCGTGCCAACTTTTGTAATTTTAAATGATGTTTTACAAGATTGTGAAAAAAATAATTGTCAATTAAGCCCTTTACATGATCGCATTGCGGGCAATATTACCTTGCAATATGCCTTAGAACAATTTGCCCAAGATGCCAAAGAAAATAGTTTAGTTTTTGAGTTTTTAAAGAAAATTAAAGGAGATAACGAATTATGAAGAAATCTCTATTAATTATTTTTTTATTATTAACAAAATTAGCTTTAGCCAATAATTTAGAAGAGGTTAGAAAACAGGCTTTAGATTTTGGCTCATCATTCAAAGATTCCGCCAATCAAACTATAAATGAATCCAATAAAGTTAACACTCCGGGCTATGTTAGTGATAATCCTAAAGAGACAAAATATTATGCTGATCCACAAATGCAAAATGATGCGGAAATTCAAGTAAATAATTCGCCACAAGGCAAATTATTGAGTGAAGATTTGAGCAAAAGACCGCAAATTAATTTGAGTTTAAATGATGAATTTTTAAATAAATCGCAAGCAATTCAAGATAATCCCGATGATGTTGTAGCAATGCTTACGGGCAATTATCAAGAATGTAAACCGCTAGAAACAAAACGAGTTATTAATCACATTAAAACTTGTGATGAATATGAAGAAACCGATTGCGTTGATGGCAAAAAATTAGTGCAAATATCTGGCAATCAAACGAGTTGGAATTTTCCTTATATGATTGTCGATATTTCAAGAAAGGGAGGCGGATCTTGTTCAAAATATTATTCTCAAACCTTAATTAATATTGTTGATATAAATAAAATTAAAGATTTTGTATTACAATATGTAAGATGGGACGATATTATTCAAATCAAAATTAATGATGTTATAATTTATAGATATGGCAATATCAAAGCTAGTTTTTGTGAATATGCCACTGATTTTCAAACATCGCCAAATATCAATTTAAAACCATATTTAAAAAATGGCGAAAATAAAATTGAGTTAGCTCTTGGAGTCTCTGGAATGGGCAACGCCACCGCAAAATATTATCTTAATTATGAAAATCAAAAAATATGTCAAACCGTAAGCACTTGTAAAAATATTCCGCAAAATTGTAATTTACAATTTTCAAAATGCTTAAATAGCAATAGCGAAAATATCTGCAATTATCGTCAATTTAGTTATTTATGTTCAACCACAATTATTAATTCATCAACCCAAGTTGATTGCGGGTCAAATATTTATTGTGCTAATAATCAATGTGAAAAAGTTAAAGATGAATCTAGCCAAGATTTCGCAACCTCGATTGCCTATTTATCTGCAATCAATGAAAGCGCCAAAGATAATAATAAAGAGCAAAATTTAAAAATATTTTCTGGCAATGCTAAAAATTGTTCTAAGGATACTTTAAGTTACAATAATTGTTGTCGTGATGATGGTTGGGGTCAAAATGCAATGGGCGCTTCTTGCTCAAGTGAAGAGAAGGAATTGATGGCAATGCAAGAGAAAAAATTATGCCATTTCGTAGGTTCATTTTGTTCAAAAAAAATGGCTGTTTTGGGCAAATGTATGGAAAATAAAAAAGCCTATTGTTGTTTTAATTCCAAGATTTCTCGAATCATAATGCAACAAGGAAAGAATCAATTAGGTAAAGAATGGGGTAGTCCGCAAGCCCCTGATTGCGTAGGTTTTAGTGCCGATGAATTAGCAAAATTACAATTCAACAAAATGGATCTCAGTGAAATTGCAAGCGACATTGAATCCAAAGTAACAATTCCCGATAAAACTGCGATCGAAAGTAAAATTAAAAAAAAGATGGAGGGTTATGAAATTAAGCCTCATTAGTATATTATTTATTTTTATTTTCAGCTTTGAATCAAGAGCCAAAGAGCTTGATATGTGTAATGAATATAATTTGGGTTGGCATTTTTATTGTAATAAAAATCTTGAAAAAGAGCAAAAAATTAATCCTCAAGATTCTAACTTAAATCAAGATGATTACGCTCAAAAATTAGCACAAATTAAACAACAATTAGAAGAAAAAAAAGCCAAAGCGGTAATTTATCCCTCGGAAGAAAATATCAAGGATTACATGTCTTATCAACAAATGGTAATGGATAAATCGAGTTTTTTTGCCGATCAATGGCGCAGAGTGATTTGGAAAACTCCCGCGTTAGATTATACTTTAAAAAGACCCGTCTCCAAAATTGCTAAAGAATCATGGATTGATCAAAGAAATCAAGAAGTAAAAAAATCAATAAAAAATATTAACGAACGCTACGGAATCTTCTTCGTGTTTAATTCAAAATGTCCGCATTGTCATCGTTATTCCCCAATTCTAAAAAGTTTTCAAGAAAAATATAAAATTACTATAATGCCCGTTTCTCTTGATGGCGAAGGGTTAAAGGAGTGGCAAAATATTTTGGTTAATAAAAATCATTTGAATGTCCTTGGAATAAATATCGAAGCAATTCCTGCCACTATTTTATTTGATAAAATTAATAAAAAAGTAATCCCTTTGGGTTTTGGCGTTCTCTCGCACTCTGAGTTGGAAGAAAGAATTTTTGCATCAACTAAATTGGAGATTGGCGATGATTTCTAAAATATCATTAAAAAAATATAAAAATGTAAAATATGTTTTATGTTTAATATCAGTAATGTCATTTATAAATGTTAAAGATTTATTTGCTAAATCTGTTGGCGAGTCAATGGGTGATTTTTGGAATGATATTGGTGGCAGTTTTTCAAATTCAAGTGAAGCGGGAGGCTATCAATTACAAGGTGCTGGCTATTATACGGGAGGAAGTTTTACCGCTCGTTCAAAAGTTGTAAGTGTAAATCCCGTAAATATTACTCCGCCGGGAATCAGGGCAGGGTGCGGAGGAATCGACATTTACACTGGATCATTTAGCCATATTAATACCGATCAATTTATTGCGTTATTAAAAGCGATTCCAAGTAATGCTTTGGGTTTCGCTTTTCAATTGGCTTTAGAAACAATGTCGCCTTCAATCAAAGGAACGCTTGATCAATTGCAATCAATTATTGATAGAATAAATAATGTTAATCTAAATTCTTGCGATTTGGCTCAGGGATTGGTTGGCGGAGGTTTAGCAATGGCCGGCAAAACCGAAGCATATTGTAAAACTACCGCTAATTCTCAAGGATGGGCAACTGATTATGCTCGCGCTTCTGCGGAGTGTAAAACTGGAGGCAAATCAACCGATCATATTAAATCAGCAAATGATGTTCACGGCGATCAACGCCCCGTTGATATTAATATCGCTTGGGAAGTATTAAAAAAATCTCCATTGCTCAAAGATAATAATAATGAAATGGCGGAATTCGTTCAAGCTTTGACGGGAACGATAATTATTAAAACTCCACAAAATGAAAATTCGGGACCCGAAACTTCTTATAAATCAAATATCATTGTTAAAAATGAAACTATAAAAGCAATTTTAGAAGGCGGACCAATCAACATTTTATCTTGTGATGATAAAGATAAATGTCTAAATCCAAGTGAAAAAAATATTACCATTGCCGAGGATAAAGGTTTTAAGAAAAAAATTTCTAAAATCATGAGTGAGATGGTTATAAAGATCGCTTCGGGAGAAAAATTTGAATCAAAACATATTGATTTAGTTTCAAAAACTTCGGTGCCAATTCATAAAGCAATGATTGTTCGACAAGCTTATTTCGGCTCAACATCGGCGGCAAGCGGGATTAATCCAGAATATTATAGTTCGTTAGTTGCCATTGATATGCTTTACAATTACCTCGACGAGATATTGAAATCAGTGCAAGAGCAAGCCAAACAAGTTAAAAATTTTGATCAAGAAAATATTGATAAATTTCAAAAGGGCGTTGAAAACGCTCGTAAAGAATTGGCGGAATATCGAATTGATAGCAAAGATTCATTTGAAAGAGGTTTAAAAATAATTGAAGAAACCCAAAAAATTCAATCGATGTTGGCCGCTAGAATGTCCAACAAAATGAAAATGAATTTATTATGGGCATCAAAATTTTAATCAAAAATTATGTATGAATTAATTGTCATCGGTGGCGGTGAATATTATGTTGATGTATTTAACGGCTTGGCAATGCTCATCAACAGCGAGAGTTATTTAGGAATCGTTAAAATTGCATTATCTTTAGCTTTTATGATGGCAATTTTAAATTCAGCATTGTCGGGGTCATTAAATGAATCGGTAAAATGGTTTATAACAACATTTATTTTAACCCAATTATTACTTTATCCTAAAGCAACTATTCACATTACCGATAAAACAAATCCAACAATTCAGGGTGCAAAAATTGATAATGTTCCTTTTGTTATAGCCTATGGAGCATCAACTGCCAGTAAGATAGGTTATAGTTTAACAAAGCAATTCGAGGCGGTTTATTCATTGCCCGATGATTTAAAATATTCACAAAATGGTATGATTTTTGGCGTTAATTTATTGAAAGCCTTGCAAAATGTCCAAATTTCCAATGCCAATCTAGCCAATAGTATCAATAACTTTATTCAAAATTGTATTTTTTTCGATTTAGAATATGGAATTTATTCTTTTGAAGATTTAAAAAAATCTGATGATATTTGGAGTTTAATTAAAGCTAAACAAGTTGAAAATAGATTTTTTACTTACACCGATTCTGCATCGAAAACAACTTATCCAACCTGTAAACAAGGGGCTTCAAATTTAGATAATGATTGGCAAAATGAATATAACAATCCCGAAATTCTAAAAAATATTAGTTTTTTTTCTGCCAAACCAAATTTAACTAAAACCATTTTATCGCAAGCCACACCTTTACTCAATGAATATTTTTTTGATTTAAGCAAAGCTTCGAATCAAATGCTTCATCAAGCAATGATGATTAATGCGATTAACACTGCAACTGAAAATTATGAAGCGGAAAATCAAATTCAAACTTATCAAGATGCAAGGGCAACATTACAAGCTAAATCAACCTATCAAACCATGGGAAATCAGGCGGGAATGTGGATTCCAATTTTAAAAATTGTAATTGAAATAGTTTTTTATGGAGCATTTCCATTGGTAATATTAGTGGCAATGATTCCTAATTTAACAGCGTCAGTATTGCGAGGTTATTTTATAACTTTTTTTTGGCTTAGTTCATGGGGACCAATTTATGCGATATTGCATAGAATTATAATGGGGCATGGGAAAACTTATAGTTTGAGCTTAACCAAAGGAATCGGTTTAACATTGTCTAATCAACCCGCTCTAGATCAAATAATGAATAATATTTCGGCAATGGCGGGATATATGTCAATTTTTGTGCCAATGTTAGCTTTTGGAATTGCAAGAGGAGGTGCGTCGGTTATGTCATCAATGACGACATCCTTTATGGCGGGAGTTCAAGGGGCGGTTGCAAATGCCTCGCAAGAAGGGGTAACGGGCAATTTAAGTTTTGGTAATGTTGGACTTAATCAAAGGCAATCTCATTCGGGAGTTGCAATTACCAATGATGCTGGACAAGTAATTCATCATCATAATGACGGCACAAATTCAATTGATAACAGCCAAGTAGAATCAAGGCTAGGCATTGATGTAAGGGGTTCCAATAGAATTGAAAATGCCTTAACAAATCAAATTAATAATGAACAATCTTTAGCTCAAACAAAATCAATTCAAGCTTCGCAAACTAAGGCTCATGGTTTTGAAATGATGATAAATAATCATCGCTCAATTGAGAATTCCGAAGGTTTTGAAAAAAGTTTTAGTGCCGAAGAAAAATCATCCTTTAATAAAATTAACAACGCAGTTAGTGATTTTGCTCAAGAAAGAGGAATTAGTAGAGAAAAATCGGCGGAGCTTTTTGGAAGCATCGGAATTGAAGGTTCCAAGGGTTTTAATATTGCAGGCTTTGGATTAAATGGGCAAATTTCGGGGAATAAATCATGGACATTAAAAGATTCTGATCAAGAACATTTTAAAGAAGCTTTAAATTTTAGTAATCAAAGAAGTCTATCGAAAGATTTTGCTAATGTTGAATCAGTAGTTAATGCTAATCGTTTAAATTACACGGATTCTAAGGGCGAGTCAATCAATCAAACTTTTAATAATGCTAATTCATTAATACAGGAATCGGGGCAACATTATGAAAATGCCCAAAGATATAGCGAGCAACAACAATATGTTAAAAGTCATTCGGCTGAAATTGATAGAAATTATAATCAAGAATTATGGGGTGAATTGGTTGATAAATATGGAGTTCATCAAGCCAGTGAAATCACCAATCCAAGCAATCAAAACA
>CAIOKL010000147.1 GCA_903858915.1 uncultured Alphaproteobacteria bacterium
GATTGAGCTGGTGCTGGTGCTGGTGCTGGTGCTGGTGCTGGTGCTGGTGCTGGTGCTGGTGCTGGTGCTGGTGCTGGTGCTGGTGCTGGTGCTGGTGCTGGTGCTGGATCGCAACTAACATCATTTCCATTTCTTGGATCGCACTTACCTGGAACTGGGGCCCGCAAACCAAATTTTCCACTAGAAGATTCGGGCGCAATGGCACTTAATTCTAAATTAGTTCTTAAAGTTAACTGATTAATCCCTGTATTAGGTATTCTCGCTCCTTGATTAGGCATTAGCGCTCCATTGTATAGCGCTGAACTTGCGCTATTTGATAATGCGTATGATAGTAATTGAGCAATCATAAAAAATTAAAAGTTAAGATTAATACCGAGTTTAAATATGTTAATATTATTATTAAAAAGCATTTTTATAGGAAGCGTTATATTATCGCCTTTTGTAAAATCTTTGGGGCTAGCCTTAGTGTCAATGGTAAATCTGGTATGATTATATTCGCCATTAAGCAACCAATTTTTATATAATTTAATTCTAAAGCCACCACCAAAAAAAGGTGCACTTTTTCTACCTTTATTTAATTGCCAAGGATTTTCTGTGATTTTATTAACCCCATCTTCTCCATTAGGATCAGAATATACTACATCATGATATAGCGATCCATAGCTTTCATAATAATTAACAGCATGACCAACGGTTCCATAAATAGAGAAATCATTACTAATATCGCCACCTAAATCAAGTTTTATACCATATCTTTGAGCAATTTTTGAATAGCTTTTGCCATAAAAATTAAGTTTTGAATCTCCATCAGCCGAAGAATAATTGAGGTGATTTTTAACATTATTTCTTTCATAAATTAAACCTGGAGAAATAAAAAACCCCCGATAATTCAAGGCGTAATTATATTTAAAACCAAATGAATGTTTTGAGCTAGGCGCTGTTTGTACAGATTTTTCAATTTTATTAGTTTCAAAAATAGTTTTTTCCATTGAAAAACTCAAATTGGTTTTAATTAAATCAATTCCAACATAATTTCCAACTGTGCGAGCTTGGAGATTTGTTGAGAAAAATAATATGAATAAAATAATAAATAGTTTTATTTTGAGCATTTTTAGAATATTAAATTTTGTTTTACAATAATGTTTTATAGTTTTTTATAACTTTTTTTAACATCGTATCAAAAAAAATTATTAGAAATTATAAGTTAAGCCAACTTTAGTAACCCTTAAGGCGACTCTCATATCAGTTGAATCTGTTCTCGAAATTGATTCAGAATAATCTTTGTTTTTGTAAGAGTTGGTTTTTGCCATAAAATCATAAATTAAATATTCGGCATTTAAAGCGATGCGCTCCGATAATTTAATTTTGCCACCAAAGCCAAAAAAAGGCACTGATTGTGATTTGTGAATTATTTTAAAAGGATCGGTTCCGGTTTGCGTTGTTACAGAATCTCTAAGGTGAGCTGGATAAACAGAGTTTAAATCGGAGTAATAAATTTTAGAAATTCCGGCAAATAAATAAGGAGCAAAATTTGCCGTAACATCATAGCCTAAGTTAATTTTAGCGCCGTAAGTTCTATGAATTTTTAAAAACTTATAACCATAATTTGAAGGTAATCTTTCGTTGAATTCGGAAGTCGATGAATTATCTCCGTCAAAATATTTTTTAATATTATTATATTCAAAAAATAATTCAGGAGCTAAGAAGATTCCGCGATAATTGAGGGCGTAAGAATATTTAAGGCCAAAACTATTTTTATATTTAGGAAGAGTCGGGTCAGATATATTGGATATTTCCGAATTAGTATTTCCATATCCATAATTTCGATATCTCAAATAAGTGTTGATGAAATCAATGCCGATATAATTGCCAACGGTTCGTGATTTTGATTTTCTACGAACGGCAGTTACTTCTTCACTCTCAGTTATTTCGGTTGAGGTTTTGATTTTCTCTTTGACTAAATTTTTTGGAGCAATTTGTTGATTTTGATTATTAGAATAAAAACTTTCGGAATTGCTAAATTCATTATATTTTTTTGGAGCAATTTTTTCGTTTTGAGAGCCAGAATAAAAGCTTCTGGTGTCATTAAATTCGTTAAATTCTTTTTGATTATTGCTTAATTGAGAGTTTTTTTTGTTAATTGATAAAATATCTTTTTTGGGCTTTTCGGCGGGAGCGTCAATTGCGTAGATTTCATAATAATCGCTAGAATTTTGAGCGTTTGATTGGGTAAGTAGCGCAAGAAAAATCGCCACAGTTGATATTAGAATTTTTTTCATTTTTTTCTTAAAAAAGTTGATTCCAGCCTACATGTTAATGGTTATTAATTAATTAAGCAAGATATTTTCTATAAATTAGAGTAAGTATTATTTAAAAATAATTTGCAAAACTATTTAAAGAAATTTTTTTAAAATAGTTTCTTATTGCTAAAAAATATTTTATTGGGTAAAATAATTTTCTTATTATTAACAAAAATATCATCTTAAATTTATGCAAAAAAAATTATTATCTTTTTTATTGATCACCACAATTACTTATTCATGCTCTAATGGATTATCACAAAAAGATAATGAAAATAAAGCTACAACGCCAACCGATAAAGTTGTGAATGAAACTAAAGTTGAATCAAAAAAAACTGGCAAAAATAAACAAAATGAAATTGCTCGCAAAGTAATGTATTTTGAAACCAATAGTTTCGCTTTAAACGAAGAAAATAATAATTTATTAAAAACTCAAATTTTTCCTTTAATACAATCAGAATCAAGAGTTTTGATTTTAGTTGAAGGTTATTGCGATGAAAGAGGTTCAAGCCTTTACAACAAAAGATTGGGCAAAAAAAGAGCCGAGGCAGTTAAAAAATTCTTAGTTCAATCTGGAATTAAATCTTCAAAAATTTCAGCAATAAGTTATGGCGAAAACAAACCAGTTGATTTGGGTCACGACGAAAATGCTTGGTCAAAAAATCGTCGCGTTGAAATCGTTTTGTTCAATTAATTAAATATTTTATAAACCAAGTTTTATAAAATTAAAAAGGGTCGTATATTTAAAATATGCGACCCTTTTTTAGTAAATATTTTCAAGTTTAGAATTGCTATTTAAAGCTAAATTTTCTTGTATAAAATGTTATTTTTTATTTCATCATGAACTTAGCGACATCAAGCATTCTAACCGAAAAAGCCCATTCATTATCATACCAAGAACAAACTTTAACCATGTTGCCACCGATAACTTTTGTTTGAGTTGCATCAAAGTTTGAACTAACATTGCTGTGATTGAAATCGATTGAAACTAAAGGTTCATCGATATAGCTTAAAACTCTTTTCATGTCGCCACTCGAAGCATTTTTAATGATGTTGTTTACTTCCTCAATTGAGGTATTGTTTTTAGCGATAAAATTTAAATCAACCATTGAAACATTTGGAGTTGGAACTCGAATGGCAACGCCGTCAAGCTTACCTTTAAGTTCTGGCAAAACCAAGCCAATCGCCTTGGCGGCTCCGGTTGAAGTTGGAATCATCGACATTGCGCAAGCGCGCCCGCGACGCAAATCTTTGTGAGTGTTGTCAACAATATTTTGATCGTTAGTGTAAGCGTGAATGGTGGTCATAAAACCTTTTTCAATGCCAATTTTATCATTTAAAACTTTGGCAATTGGCGCTAAACAATTTGTTGTGCATGAGCCAATTGAGATGACATTATCATCTTTGGTTAGGCTGTTATGATTGACGCCATAAACAATTGTTTTGACCGAATCTTCTTTGGCGGGAGCGGAAATTATAACTTTTTTAGCCCCAGCGGTGATGTGCTGATAAGCGTCATCATGCTTTGTAAAAGCGCCCGTGCATTCGAAAACAACATCAATATTGTGTTCTTTCCAATTAAGTTTTTTAGGATCGCGCTCTGCGGTTAAAAGAATTTTTTTATTATCGACAAATAAATTGTGATCGCGAATTTCAACTTCATGATTAAAGCGACCGTGGACCGAATCATATTTAAGTAAATGTTTGATAGTTTCGATTGGCGCCGATCCGTTAACGGCAACAATTTCAAAATCATCGCTCATTTTTTCTTCATAAATTGCGCGAATAATTGCGCGTCCAATTCTTCCGGGACCATTAACTGCGATACGAATTTTTTTTGACATAAATTTAAATTATTTGTTAAACACTTTGCTAGAGTAGTATTCAAGAGCCTTGCTAAAATCTTTAAGATTAAATTTGGCGGTAATTTCTTTTTCAGAATCATTAATATTAAACCTTAAAAATAAATATTCACCATTTTTCATTTGTGAAAATAAGATATTTTTTTGCTGTTCGTTGATTGGTATAAGTCCAAACTCTTTTTGCGAGGCATTTTTTGATAAAATTAAGTCATTTTTGTCAACGCGAATTTTGGCAAAACTTCCCAGTTTTATTTTTGGAATGATTATAAAAAATTCATTGGCAAAATGATTTGTTGGTTGCAATGAAATTACGGAAGAATTATCGTAAAATTTGGAAGCAATTTTGCAATGAGCCGAACTCATCATGTCGTCAATTTCGCAATAAACTTTCCAATCGCCAAAAATTTTTTCTTCGTTGCGTAATTCAATAATTTCAGCTTGCGCAATGTTTTTTAAAATTAGAATATGAAATATTGTAAAAATAAAAATCAAAAAATTCTTTTTAAAAAATGATAATAATTTCATATTTACTGTTAATTTTTGTTTGTATAAGCGGTTTGTCGGGTTTATTTTTATTCAAAGATTATATAAAGAAAGTTTCTTCGCTGTCGGTTGCTTATAGCGGTTTGATAGCGCTACTTTCGTTAATTGCTTATAATAACAACCTTCTTGAAAAAATACTAACCTTTTTTATAAGTCTTTTATTAATTTTTTCAATTAATTTAATGATTGCAATCGGAATTATTAAAAATATTGGTGATGTCAAAAATGTTGCTCAAAATCAAGGCGATGAAAAATAGCAAAAACTGCTATTTAAATCTTTTTCCCCGCATAATTATTTTAGATAAAAATAATTTTCAATAACTGTTCCAAATTTAAACAAAGCTATAAATTATTTATCCAAAAATGTTCGGATTTAATGACTATTAAAACTACAAACAATATTTTTATTAAATAATAGTTTATGTAAAAGAAATATTTAATGTTGGAAAATAAAAAAGTTTTATGCCCAGAACTTTAGAGCAAAAAAACCGGATTCAAAATGCCACAACTAAATACTTAATATTGCGCGAAGCGCTTAGAATAGAGGGTGATTCCGAAGGAATTTTAGAAAAAATTTATGAAGATAAAGCCGTTGAAATTGTTAATGAATTAGAGCGGTTGCATTTGGATTATTTCGTCAAAGAAAACCCGTGGAGCCTTTTTGGCATCTTTAATTTTGATGAGCAAGAGGAAAGAAAAAATCGAATAAAAAGCGAGCTAAAAAATAAAAAATCCCAATTAGATTTTTTGTCGCCGGAAGAAAAAGAAGATTTAAAAAAATCATTTTTCGATGATAAACTAAGAAATAAATTAATTGCCGAAAATAATATTGAAAATGAATTTGCGCAGACGGCGGTTGTGGATGAGGTCCATAAAATTTACGAAGATATCGAAAATATTTCCGCAATTGTCGGTAATTTTAGAGATAATATTGAAAAAATTGCCAACAAAGCTTTTGCCAAAATTGATGCGATTGCCGAGCTAAAAGAATCTTTTTTAGATGATTTTAAAGACGCTACAAATGGTGCGTTTGAAATTGCCTCTAAGGCTTTAAAATCAAGCTCTACTTATGTCGGAACGGTCAATTTTATTAGTAACGAGGTTGATAAAATTTTTAAAGATACGGAAAGTGATGATTTAAAAAAACTAAATGAATTAAGGCAAGAATTTAATCAAAATACAGAAGAAATTAAAGATCTCGCAATCAAGCAAGAATTTGAAGAAATTTCTAGGCGTTTTGTTGGCGAAAATAAAGCGGATCGAGAAAGCGTTAGAAAATTTAGCATTGTTGGTGGAGAA